>JBMLRA010000331.1:0-3296 GCA_049241265.1 Chitinophagaceae bacterium | reverse complement strand
ATTATTACAAACGATTGTTGATGAAAGCAAAGGATTACCGATAGTTTTTCCAGTGCATCCTCGTACAAAAAAGAATTTGGAGACTTTAGGGCTTCAAGCAAGTAATTTACACTTAACAGAACCATTACCTTATTTAGAGTTTAATTATCTTGTGCAGCATGCAAAAGCTGTAATTACAGATAGTGGAGGAATTACTGAAGAAACTACAGTTATGCAAATACCTTGTATGACTTTAAGAAATAATACAGAACGACCTGAGACAGTTGAATTGGGCACTAATGAATTAATTGGCACAAACCCTGAAAACCTTCCTCCTGCATTTAAAAAATTATTTGATGGTGAATGGAAAAAAGGTACAATTCCTCCATTTTGGGATGGTAAAACTGGAGAAAGAATTGTAGCTCATTTAAACCAAATCTACAATTAGTGTTAGATAAATTTTTAAGAGTTTTTTATACTATTTCTTATTTAAAGCCAATACAAATAATTTATCAAGTTTGGTATAGAATAAAGAATAAATTTTTAAAAATTGGGTGGTATAAGAAATATGATGGGTTGAAAATTCACTTTTTGCAATCAAACATTGTTAATGAAGTTATTATTAGTCAAGATAAGTATAAACAAAACAAACATTTTAAGTTCTTAAACCTTGAACATAAATTTAATGACAAAATAGATTGGAATTTTTTAGAGCATGGAAAGCTTTGGAATTATAATTTGCAGTACTTTGATTTTCTTCAAGATGAAAGCATTACAAAAATTGAAAGAGAAAATTTGTTGCAAAACTTTTCTGAAGCCCTAGAAAAAGGGAAGGTAAAATTAGAACCATATCCAGTTTCTTTAAGAGTAATAAACTCCATCCTTTTCATTTCAAAGTACAATGTACAAAATCATTCAATAAATAAAGCTATAAAAAAACAAATAAATTATTTAGAAAATAATTTAGAGTATCATTTATTAGCTAACCATTTACTTGAAAATGTTTTCACATTGTTTATTTCGGCATTTGCAATTCAAAATAAAAACCTTCTTAAAAACGCAAATAAGTTATTACAAAAACAGCTAAAAGAACAAATTCTTAGCAATGGTGCTCATTTCGAATTAAGTCCAATGTATCATAGCATCATTCTAAGCAAATTGCTATTGTGTTTAGATGTTTGTAAGCATAATGAATTTAGTCAAAATATTAATTATAGTTATTTGCAAACCACAGCTTCAAAAATGCTGGGTTGGATAAATGAATATAGTTTTAGTGATGGTTCTTGGGCATTAATGAATGATGCAGCCTTAAATGTTGCACCAACAACACAGCAATTAAATGTTGCTTCAAATAAGTTGCAGGTTAAACCATCAAAAACTGAATTAGGGGAATGTGGTTTTTATAAACTTAAAAATGAAGATGCAGAAGTTTTAATAACAACTGGCAAAATTTCACCTTCTTATCAACCTGGTCATGCACATAGCCATGGCTTACATTTTTGTATGGTTTTAAAAGGTAAACAAATAATTGTGGATACTGGAATATCTACCTACAATAATACAAAACAGCGTTGGTATGAAAGAAGTACTGTAGCACATAACACTATTACAGTAAACAATAAAAGTCATAGTGATGTTTGGGGAGCTTTTAGGGTAGGGAAAAGAAGCAGAACAAAAATTATTCAATTAACTCACGACTTTTTTAATGCTTCAATAGAAGTGAGAGAAGAATTAATTAAAAGGAGTTTTTTATTAGAAAATTATGAATTAACTATTTCAGATTTTATTCTTTCAGATATAGAAGCAATTGGTAAGCTGCATTTTGTTGAAACCGAAAAATTAATTAAGGAGAAAAAAAATATTGTTTTTTCGGAAAATTTCATTTTGAGAATTGAGGATCAAAATAATGAGTTAAGCGAAACATTTATAAGTAATCAATACAACCAACTGCAAAAAGCAACTTGCTTGAGTTATAAGTTCAATAAATCAGCATCTATAAAAATTTCATGGCAATAAAAAGAATTTTAGTTTTGTCTTATTATTTTGAACCAGACTTAAGTGCTGGTTCATTTCGTAATACTGCATTAGCAAAAAACTTAAGCCAGTTAGCTGGCGAAAATGTAATTGTTGAAGTAATTACAACACAACCAAATCGTTACAAATCTTTTAAAGATGAGGCTTTATCTTTTCAGGAAAATGGCAATTTAATTATTAATAGAATTAAAGTACCACAACATGCAAGCGGTTTTAAAGATCAAATTTTTTCATATTTAACCTATTACAGAGCAGCAAACAAAATCGCAAAATCCAAAAAGTATGATTTAGTTTTTGCATCTTCTTCTCGATTGTTCACTTGTTATTTAGGCAAACAAATAGCTCAAAAAAACAAGTGTAAATTGTATTTAGACATAAGAGATATTTTTGTAGAAAACATGGAAGAATTGTTGCAGGGCAAACCATTGCTAAAGCATATTGCATTGCCAATTATTAAACAGTTTGTTGAAAAAGTAAGCTTTAATGCAGCAACACATATTAATTTGGTAACAGAAGGATTTGCTCCTTATTTTAAACAGTTTAAGCCATCAAATTATACTTATTTCACTAATGGAATTGATGATGTATTTTTAAATCTTCATCAAAATATGGGGCTTCCGTCAATGCCAAAAATAATTGTATATGCAGGTAATATTGGTGAAGGGCAGGGTTTAGAAAAAGTAATACCCCAAATGGGTAAGATATTAGGGGATGGTTATCTAATAAAAATTATAGGTGATGGAGGAACTAAGCATAAACTATTAGCAGAAATTGAAAACCAACAAGTTAGCAATGTGCAAGTTTTATCACCAGTAAAAAGAAATGAGTTAATTTCTATATATCAAAATGCTCATTATCTATTTTTACATCTTAATACATTAAAATCGTTCGAAAGGGTTTTGCCTTCAAAGGTTTTTGAATATTCGGCCTTTAACGTTCCTGTAATTGCTGGTGTAAGTGGTTATGCTGCTGCTTTTATTAACGAAAATGTAGAAAATAGTTTTGTAACAAATCCTTGTAATGCAACTGCAATTTGCGATTATATTCTAAAAACACCATATCAAAATTCAGAAAGAAAAAATTTTAAAATTAAATTCAGTCGACAAAACATTACAAACCAATTGGCAAATAGTGTTTTACAATACATTAATTAAATTCAATGAATAAATTCGTTATACTTTTATTAAGTTTTTTTATAGTTACGCACACCTTCTCACAAGATATTCTAAAAGGCAAAGACATATCTCAAGTAAAAGTAGATATGCTTAGCGATGAAGAAATTG
>JBMLRA010000330.1:11562-16782 GCA_049241265.1 Chitinophagaceae bacterium | reverse complement strand
TATTAAAACTTAATTTCACTAAGCAGAATGAAAGTGATGGCTCTGTAAAATATTCTAAAGGTGCTTTTAGAATTGTAACACCGCATAGTGGCGATTTTTCGCATTTTGAAATGTGGTATAGAGAAGACAGAAGACATAATCCAGACGTTCATTTTGTACATCAGTTACAGAATCATTATTTAGATATGACTAAAGTGCATTTAACTAGAGAAATAATCTAGTTTTTCTAAAAGGCATTATTTCGATTTTTGAATAGTCGGAGTAATGCTTTTTTTCATTGAAGGCTTTTTATTTTCACTATCAATTTTAAACGCTAACTCTACAGCTTTGTAAGCATTTACAATTCCTCCTGAAGTACATAAATCTTTTAAACTAGTTTTTGAGTTTATTTCGTTTCCTATTGCAACTACTACTGTATTGTCTTCAATAGGTTTGATAACAGTATTTTCTATAATATTTTTTACCTGTGTGGCAGTTAATGATGTAAAATATTCGCGAAGTAGTGCTGCTAATCCACTTACTATTGGTGCTGCCATACTAGTACCTTGCAAATTTGCGTAGTTGTTAACACCAGGAACAGTAGAATATATTTTAACACCTGGTGCAAAAACGTTTACTGTTTTTTTTCCAAAGTTGCTAAAGTCAGCTACAATACTTCCTTTAGAAAATTTAGGATCAGAACTTGCACCAACTGTAATAAAATTAGGAGCAATTGTATTCTCATTTTGATATTGTGGCGTTGGAAAACTAGGAATTGAATCTACATTTTTCGAATCGTTTCCTGCTGCATGAACTAATAATACATCTTTTGATGCTGCATATTTTACAGCACTATCAATCCAATATTTTTCAGGCGAAATACTTTTGCCAAAACTCATATTAATTACTTTGGCTCCATTGTTAACCGCATAAAAAATAGCTAAAGCAATATCTTTATCATATTCATCTCCATCTGGAACAACACGTAAAATCATCATTTTTACATTATCAGCAATCCCATCAATCCCTAAACTATTGTTTCTTTGTGCTGCAATTATTCCTGCTACATGGGTGCCATGGCGTGGGTTAGCCCCAACTACATTTGGATTGCCATAATATTTATCGTTGATATTAGCGTAATCATCTTTTATAATTTCATCTCTATAATTTATAGGAGCTTTTTCTTTTGCTGTTATTGCTTTTCTCTTAGCTTCAACATATTCTTCTAATTGAGCTATTAGTGATGTGTTTTTCTCATCGGTATCAATTTCAAGTAATCTTACAGTTGTTAAATACCCATACTTGCTTTGCTTAGCTTCGGTTGTTTTAGCTTCAAATTTTTCTAAGGTTTGAGCTGTATATTCTTCTACCCCCATTTCATTTTTTAAAATCTTGTCATATTTTTTTAGTGATTTTATTGTCATATCAATCAATGCAACTTCAACTTCATCATTAGTTGTAATGTTTAATTGATTTGCTGCCATTTTCCATAATTTGTAGTCAGTCAATTCTTCTTTTGTTAAAAAATTTGTATCAATTTTTTTTCCATTAAACCTTTGTTTAAACTTGTAAAAAATTCTAGTTTTTTCATCACTACAATTTTTTAAATTCTCTCCAGTTTTATTGCCTAAAAAATTCCAGCCATAAACATCATCAACATAACCATTGCCATCGTCATCAATATTATTATTAGGAATTTCTTTTGGGTTATGCCATAAAATATTTTTTAAATCTTCTTGTAAAGTATCACAACCAGAATCTAAAACAGCAACAATAACCCTGTTGGGTTTAAGCTTTTTTTGTTGCAAAAAATGATATGCTTTATCTAAGCTTATTCCGTAAAAAGAGTCTTGCTCAAAATCGAGTGTATGCCAGTTTTTAGGAATATCTGCTTGACTAAAAGATGTATAAATAGAAAAAACAAAAAAAGGTAGTAAAACAAGCTTCATTTCTTTAGTTTAATTTGAACAAATTTGCATAATTGTAAAATGTAAAGTTGCTAGTAACATAAAAATTAGGAAATCATTAAGAATTTTAGTTTAATACAAAAAAAAGCCACTCAGTAATTGAGTGGCATATTATACAATTATAAAACTTAATATTCATCTTCATTAAACATAAAGTCGTCCTGACTTGGATAGTCTGGCCAAATATCTTCTATACTTTCATAAATTTCACCTTCATCGTCTAATTCTTGTAGGTTTTCAACAACCTCAATTGGAGCACCACTTCTAATTGAATAGTCAATTAGCTCGTCCTTTGTTGCAGGCCAAGGTGCTTCTTCTAAATAGCTGGCAAGTTCAAGTGTCCAAAACATATTATTAAAAATTTGTGCAAATGTAGCCGTATAAACGAAATTACCAAATGCTTTATCAGTCAAAATAACAAGATATTAAGCAATTCGTAAATTAATGCAAGACTTTATTGAAATCGAATGTATTAATTTTTGAAACTTGTGTATAAAAATGCATAATTAATGGTAAATCCTTTTCTTTACGCTGTATTAATAAATATAACAAATAGATGAAGCAGTTTGAAGTACCCAATTTTTACAAAAGCAAATTAATTTCGGATGTTAAAGAAAAAAGAAGACTACAAGATAAATTAAAAAAGGATTTTTCGCCAACACTGCTTGATTATGGCAACCTGCACATTTATTTAGCAAGACATTTTGGTTTTTGTTATGGTGTTGAAAATGCCATTGAAATAGCTTTTAAAACTATAGAGGAAAATAAAGGGAAGAGGATTTTTTTATTAAGTGAAATGATTCATAATCCACAAGTTAATGAAGACTTAAAAAACTTGGGTGTTATTTTTCTGCAAGATACTTATGGTAAACAGCTAATTTCTTTTGATAGCATTACAGCCGATGATATTGTAATTATTCCTGCTTTTGGAACAACATTAGATATTGAAGAGAAGCTTAAAGCCAAAGGCATTACCATTGAGAAATGGAATACTACTTGTCCTTTTGTAGAAAAGGTTTGGAACAGAAGTGAGCAAATAGCAAAAAAAGGTTACACTATTGTAGTGCACGGCAAACCACATCATGAAGAAACTAGAGCCACTTTTTCTCATGCTTCTGCACACACACCTACTGTTATTGTTAATGATATGAAAGATGCTGAACGATTGGCACTTTACATTACAAAACAAATAGAACCTACATTGTTTTATGAAGAGTTTAAGGGGCGTTTTTCTACAAACTTTTCGGTAGAAAAAGACTTAGAAAAAATTGGTGTAGTTAACCAAACTACACAGTTAGCAAGCGATACACAAGCTATTTCAGAGTATTTAAAAAACACAATTATTGAATTTAACAGTTTGCCACAAGATAGAATATCAGAGCGTTTTGCTGACACTAGAGACACACTTTGCTATGCCACTAATGATAACCAAACTGCTGTTAAAGAAATGCTAAATACCGAAGCAGACATTGCAATTGTTGTGGGTGGAAGCAACAGTAGCAATACATCACATTTGGTTGAACTTTGTGAAGCTAAGCTGACTACATATTTTATTGATTCGGCAAGTAAAATTATTAGCAACCAACAAATTATTCACAGAAATTGGAGAACTAAGGAAGAAACAATAATTGATAATTTTTTGCCTAATAAAAGCCCACTTAAAATTTTGATGACAAGTGGTGCTAGCTGCCCAGATGCAGTGGTAGAGAATGTGATTAATAAACTAATTGAACTTTATAATTAAACCTTAAATTCTTTTTGGATGAGTACCCATTATTTAGAAAATGAAATTTTAAAAATTTCAATTTCAAGCCTTGGAGCAGAACTACAAAATATTTATAATAAAAAAACTGATGTAGAATATTTATGGGATGGAGCAGCTGCTTGGCCCAAAAAAAGCCCTATATTATTTCCTATTGTTGGAGGACTAAAGGATACTGTTTATTATTTTGAGGATAATCAATATAGTTTAAGTCGCCATGGCTTTGCTCGTGAAAAAGATTTTGTTGTTGAAGAAGCTACATCTATCAAAATAAAATTCACATTTGAGTCCGATAATGAAACAAGAAGCGTTTTCCCATTTGATTTTATTTTCTCTATCATTTATACAATTGATGAAAACAAACTCAGTTGTGTTTATCACATTAAAAATACATCAAACCAACAAATGTATTTTTCTGTAGGAGCTCATCCTGCATTTAAAATTCCTTTAACTACCGACACAAATTATAACGATTGGTTTCTAGAATTTGAGGAGAAGGAAACAACTGATTTATGCCAACTAGATAAGGATGGTTTGATAAAATTAGAAACAGCTTCATTTTTTGATAATACTAATATTTTGCAACTAACTAAAGAGTTGTTTTATAAAGATGCATTGGTATTTAAAGATTTAAAATCAACATCAGTAATTATAAAAAGCAACAAATCGACTAGTGGAGTTAAAATGAATTTTGAAGGCTTTCCATACTATGGAATTTGGAGTGCTAAAGATGCAGATTTTGTTTGCTTAGAGCCTTGGTGTGGCATTGCAGATTTTGAAAATACAAATCAACAATTAGCTGATAAAATTGGCATTAATAAAATTGACTCCAATGAAGTGTTTGAAAGAAAATGGATTATTGAAATGTTTTAATTAGAGGTGATATGAAATAACAAAGCCCATAGTTTTTTGCTATGGGCTTTGTTGTTTCTATTACTTTTTTAGTTGTATTTACTTAGTTTTTTTAGGGTTTGCAATTGCTTTTTGAATCATTGCTTTTTGATCAACAATAAATTTATTTTCTTCTCCTGGTGTTGGATATAAAATCAACATTTTATCTAAAACCTCATTTGCTTTTACATAATTTTTTACTTTATCAGCATAGTGTAATAACATATAATAATAGTTCAAGAAAACTGTTTTCCTATTTTTCTCAATATCTTTTTCTAAAAAAGTATTTAGTTCAATTAATGGTTCAATTGCTAATCCTTTAGTAGTGTCAGGATCTAATCCAATTGCAGATTTTCTAAAGAAAGTCACAGGCTGTGATTTGTCTGGAAATGCTGCTAAATACTTTCTTGCAATGTCCAATCCTAAAACATAATCTTTTGCCTTATCTGCTGCACTTGATAATTTGTAGTAATCTAATTCGCTTGTTGTGCCTTTTAGTTCAATTGATTTTTGAATTGCCTTAATTTGTTCACCATACATTTTTGCTTTGCCAAATAAATCTACCTTTTGAGACAAATATTGCAATTGATCATTCTTTGATGTTTCCATTTCTAAAGCCTT
>JBMLRA010000330.1:0-11462 GCA_049241265.1 Chitinophagaceae bacterium | reverse complement strand
ATACTTTCTTGAAATTTACCTGCACGAAATAAATAATCAGCATAAAAATAATCGTTGTTGCAATCTTTATCTGCATACTGAAGATATTTTTCAATATTCTCTTTAGCAATGGCAACATCTCTGTTAGAGTAATAGTTATAATAGTCTAGATAAACAGGAGCAAAAGCAGCATCATTAGCAAGTGCAGCATTGAAATACTGCTCCATAAATGGTTTATTTTGCTGGCTCAAGTATATTTTACCTATTAAATAGTTTGCCCAGGGGTTGTTTGGGTTTCGAGAAAGTGCTTCTGTGTAAGCTTTTTGAGCTTCGCCCCCAAATTCACCACCCATTTTCCTGTAACATAAGCCCATATAAATAAAACATTCTGTATTGATTGGGTCGATAGTTGATGCTTGTGTTAATTTTTGAATAGCATAATCTGGATTACCAAATTTACTACCCCCATTTTTTATTGAGTGTCCCATACAATTAGCACGACCAATTGCATTTAAAACCGCTACACTTGGTTTGCCTTTATTTTTCCCTTTTGTTTCTGTAGTAAAAGTGATTGCTTGTTCAAATTTTTGAGCTGCAGCATTCCAATCATCACCTTCTAATAAATCAATATGTGCCATTCCAATCCAAATTAATGGTTCGTTAACACCTGCAGTTAAAGCTTTTTGATAAACAGCTTTTGCACCAGCCACATCATCTACAATAATCATACTTTGACCTAACCAATAAATTGCATTGGCATCTTTATCGTTGGCTGCAACTAATTTTTGAAGCTGTTCTTTTGCAGTTTTGTTTTTTCCGTAACTAAGCGATTTAACAGCATCTGCCACAGTTTGTGCACTTGTGATAGAAATTGTAAAAACTAACGCTGTAATTACACTGATTGTCTTTTTCATTTTCTGTTTTTTATAAAATTTTACAACTACTCTTTTATCTTACTTTGTCTTTTATTGAAATTCATTTTTGCTGGAACCAAGTTAGAACGGCGGAAAATTAGTTGTCCACGTTCAAAACTCAAAAAATTTGTGAAACCTGTTCCCAAACCTAACCATTTTTCTTTTACTATAAAGTACAAGGGTCGTGCCAAAGGATACTGACCATACATTAAAGTTGCTTGAGAAGCCTTTGCAAAATATCCTTTTTCTTCGCATCCTTTACATTCAATTAATGCCAGTTTCATTTGCTTCAGATTTTGTAATTGCTTAGTATCGTATCCATTGCTAACCCAACTATTACCAACAAAACCTATAGCATTTGGTGTTTTCTTTATTGCTTCAATTACAGCGTCGCTTCCATTTACAGCAACAACATTTGCACCAAATGGTTTTCCTTTCAAAATGCTATCCTGCAAGTATTTCACAGTACTGGTAGCATTAGTTCCATCTAAAATAGCAGTGTATTTTTCTTTGCCACTTAGTATATTTTCTAGGTCATTTAAGGTAAAAACAGAATCATTATTATTGATGTTTACAATTGCTGCAATAGCATCATAAGCTAATAATCCATATTGAGGATAGAAAGATAATTTGCTATTAAAATATTCACTTTCATTATTGGTTAATCCCCTTGAAACAATTATCAATCTTGCTGAATCTTTTAACAAATCTTTAAAACAATCAGCCTCCGATTTATAGTTAACAATAATATTAGCATTGGGATATTCCGATTTATAAACTTTCAACTCCTCTTCAATAGCTGGTTTAAAAGTTTCATCAACACTAATGTTTATTGTACCTTCTTCTGGTGAATCAGTTTGTGCAGGTTTATTTTCGTTTTTGCTAGTGCAAAACGACAACAGGCAGATGAAAATAATGGCAACAATTTTTTTCATTTAATAATCTTTCTTTATACCACGATAAAACCTAAAACCACCATACAAAAAACAAATTGCTCCAAAAAAATACCTGAAAAGTTTATCAAAACTTAGTATTTGTTCAATCTTAAATCTTTCAGCAGCAAACATTATAACTCCCATAGCTATAAATAAAATAGCCATTGTAATATGCCTAATAGATTGCATTGTATCAAATCCGCTTCTTCTATTGTTATCTTCCATCATAAAATTTAAAAGTGTGGCAATTTATATAAAACAGTACATATTGTGCAAATTAGCTACAGATTCACAAGTTAATTTATTGCAAACAATAAAATTTGTGAATCTGCAACGTTTGTTGTTAATTATTAGTTGTTGTTAACAAAAGTGATTGGCATTTTGTAGTAAACCGCTACATGATAACCATTTTCAGATGCTGGTTTCCATTTAGGCATCATATTAATAACACGCATTACCTCTTCGTCTAAATCATCTCTGCCATTTTTTAGAATATGCACTGCAGAAATATTACCTTGTTTGTCCACAACAAATTGTGCAAGCACTACAAATTTTTGTCCTTCATCAATATCATCTGGTTGACGTAAATTCTTTAGCATAAAAGATTTTAATGCTGCTAAACCACCAGGAAATTCAGGCATTACTGATGGGTCAAAAATTGGACTTTCATCAATTGGGTCACCACCATCTGTTTGTACAAAAACATCTTTTATTTTTGAATCACTAGGGGTTATACCTACAAAGCCAGAATCCTTGCCACCATTTGGATTAAACTTGTTTCCAATAAAAGATGTATCGACAGCAGCATTTTCAGGAATGGTGTTTTTAACAAGTGGATCAATCGTTATAATTGGTGGTGTAAAAGGTACTTCTGCTACTTGCTTTTTAATGGCTTGCTGATGTTTTTCTTGCTCTTTTGGTTTTTCAATTTCTTTTTTCTTTTGCAAAAAATTATCTAAATCTATTACAGGGCTAACTTCAATTTCTACAATTTTCTTTGGTGTTTTCCAGCTTTGCAAACCAGCAAAAACAACAACAAGCAATACTGTTAATCCTATTGATTTTTTTAGTCGGTTAGGATAATATTTTCTTAGTTGGTATGCACCATAATCTTTATTTCTATTTTTAAAGATGATGTCTAAAATGTCGCTTTTTAAGATGGATTCTGCTTTCATAATAAATTGTTTTGCCTTATCATTTATTAATGACAAGATGTTAAAAAATATTTTTGAAAACGGCTAGCTGTTTAATGTGAGATGTTATTTGTGTGATGATTCCATAAAAAATTAAAAGTTAAAAGTCAAAACCAAAAACTAATGCTTAAATACTTTACACTAACTACTGCCTACCAATTATTTTTGCACTATGAAAATATTGATGGTTTGCTTGGGTAATATTTGTAGAAGCCCTTTAGCAGAAGGCATTTTACAAGATAAAATAAATAACCTAAATCTTAATTGGATAGTTGATAGTGCTGGAACAGCAGGCTACCACGTTGGCAAAGCACCACACAGGTTATCGCAAAAAGTAGCTAAGCAAAATGGTGTAGATATAAGCCATCAGCAGTGCAGAAAGTTTGTTAGGGAAGATATAATAAGATTTGATAAAATCTATGTAATGGATACTGACAATTATAACGATGTAAAGAAAATTTGTGGTGCAGATTGGAATGCAGATAAAGTGGATTTGCTTTTAAATCTATCCCATCCTAATCAAAACAAAAATGTTCCCGATCCTTGGTATGGAGAAGAAGATGGTTATCACAAAGTATATAAAATGATAGACGAAGCTTGTGAGCAGTTATGTAAGATTTAAAATATTTGATTTATAAAAAACGAAATACAAAGTTTGAAGTACGATATAAAGAAGATTTAAGGTTTATATTTTTCGATTGACGATTAACGACGAAATATTGATTTTATTTAAAACTGTATGCCTAATCTCAAAGCCAACCTTTTATAATAAAAATCGTAACTGTAATCTGTTTTTCCTGTAATACCACCAATGCCCCAAGTGGTAACATTTTGTTCTATGTAACTAAATTGTTTGAAACTATAACCAAGGCTAGCAACAAAATAAGTTTTATTCGCGATTTGTTTTTTAAGTCCTAAGCCAGCCTCGCCATAAAAAGTATTTTTTAGCTTAAAAGCATCTTCATTATTCCAAGAATATTTAGCAGGAAAATTAGTAGTTCGCCAAGGAATATTTAAGCCAGCATCAGCATACACAAAAAGTTTTTTGTCGTTCGTGATACTCTTTCTTACATCAAAAAAAATGGGTGTGCTTTGCGAGCCATAACTATCAAAAGCAACACCCAAACCAAAACCCCAATTTTTGTAACTAAACCCATTGATTGTTTGAAAAACAACTACATTTTGACTGCTACCCCAAACAGTACCAACACTATTAATACTAGTAAATTCTGGCTTGCTTTTTTGGGTTTGCGAGTAGCAACTAACAGATAATATTATTAATAAAACAAAGCTTATTTTTTTCATATCATAATTTTTTTTCAGTAATAAAACCTTTCAAAAAATGCAAAAATTTTAAGAAAGGTTTTACAAAAAAGTGTTTCTATTTAGTTATCTACTAAAATTAATTGCCGTAGATAATACTACTTAATTTTACAATATTATTAATGTTGTTGTAATTATATTGATGCAAACCATCTTTGGCTGAAACCATTGCTATTCCATTGTTACAGATAATATCATAAGCAGCATTTAATGGAATTGTTTTTATTAAAATGGGGTCTTCGGGATTGCTAGCATCAAACACTCTAATACCACCATCATCATCACAAACAAATAATGTGTTACCATCTTTGCTTAAACCTTGTGGTTTGGTTAAGCTAACTTGTTTTACAAGGGTTGGATTGGTGATGTTTGATATTTTAACAACATTTAATTCGTTTTGTGTTCCTTGGCAAAATGTGCCAGCGTGTAATGTTATATAAGCATAATCATCATCTGCAATCACTGGGTCACATAATCTTGCGTGTGAAAAACCACTGATGTATGTAGGTTGTGCTGGGCTACTTAAACTATAGATAAACATTCCAGTTTGAGAGCCAATAAATAGCTTGTCTTTGAAAGGATAAATGGTTTCAATGTTCCAGCCCATTGATTGTTTGTTGGCAACTACAGGTTGTTTAGCATTAGATATATCAATTGCATTTAAAGATGAGTTTGATACAGCATATAAATAGTTATTTACTGCAGTAAATCTACTCATACTTCCAGCTTTTCCTTTTGATGAACTAGTACCATTTGTTGGATTAGAATTGCTTGCTGGTCCACCAGAAAGAGCAACATTTCCACCACCCCAAAAACTGCTATAATAATACCTGCCATCTTTCCAAATACCCTGCCCTTCAGCAATTTCAATTTCCATACTAGTATCTTTCACATTCCAACCAGTAATTACCGTACCTGCACCAGTAGAAAAACCATTTATAAAACGTATATCACTAAAAATATCATCAATAGATTTAGTTGTAACAATATTGTTCATATCTGCAATATCTATTGCCAATAAATCGGTGTAGCAATTTGCATAAAGCATATTGTTGTGAACCCATAAATCTGTATTACCTGGAATTGTAAAAAATGCTTTATTAACTGGCGAAGCAGGATTACTGTTATCAATAACGTGAATACCTTTTTCTTTTTCATTTAAAAAAACATAGTTACCAATGGTGAAAAGCTTACCAGCGTTGATTACTGGCGTTGGTGCTTTACTTGCAACTTTAGCTTTTAAGCTACTCGTTGTTTCTATAATTGGGGTGTAAACTTGATAATGTCTTTTGCCCACATCTTTTAAGCAAGATGAAAATACTACTGCAATAATTGAAGTGATGATGATTAACTTTTTCATTTTATTTTTTGATTATTAATTAATAAATTATTGATTACTTTTTTAAAGGAATATTTACTTGAAAATTTAGTTGCTGCCAATAATATTTTGATGATGATTTTTGAACTGGAGTAATGCTTTTTTGTGCTAATAAACTTACAGAAAATTTATTGTTGAAACTAATAGATGCACCAGCTTGTAGCTCAAATAAAATATTGTTGATATTGTTTTTTTCTGCTGCATAATAGCCCTGTTGATTATCTGCAAAAAGCCAATTATTTTCTAATGAAAAATTAGCAGTAGCACCACCAATTAATGATACTTTATTTTTTGCTTTTGTGTTTAAACAGTAACTTATATTCAGTGGAATTTGAAGCAAGTGAAAATGATTTTTATAATTAAAATTACCGCCAGCAGAAAAAGCATTTGTAGCATTGGTATTTATACTCAAATTATTTTGCAAATATTTATAAGCTAGCCCACTTTGTAAACTCCATTTTTTTGATAAAATATAATTTGCATTTATCCCAACCGAAAAATTATATCCTGTTTTTGGCAAAGGCAATAAATTGTTATTGCTAAATTGTCCAGAGGAAGATGATGTGGCTGGCTGTGTTGCTAAATTGCTAAGCCCCGAGTTTGCGTTTCCATCTTTTCCAAAAACACTATTATGCGAAACATAATTTACGCCACCACCAAAAGCAATACTTAAGTCTAATTTTTTTGTTTGTTTCTTATTTAAGATAACATTTTTAGTTGCAATGCTTCTAACAGAATCAAAAATAGTTTTCTGTTGTAAAGTGTCTTTTTTAATATGATTAAGAAATGGGCTTTTATTTAAAATTGCAGCTAAATCAATATTATCTTTCTCAGTATTATTTTTTGAGATAGCTATACTTTGATTGAATCCTCTTATTTCATTTGATTTCAAATAATTACCATCCCCTTTTTCTAGATACTGATCAATGTTTTTGGCAAAAGCAGATTTATTTTTGGCAGAAAGAGTACTCTTTTCGTAAAAAGTTGGGCTCATTTTGAGAGAAATGGTGCTCTTCTTGTCAAGAATTGGACTGTTTTTGTCAAGCATTGGACTTGTTTTGTCGAGAGTTATACTATTCTCGTCAAGAGTTAGACCTTTATTGCCAAGAATTGGGCTACTCTCGTCAAGGGTTTGGCTACTCTTGTCAACAACAAGGCTAGTTTTTTCTAAAAGAAAACTGTTTTTTGATTTTATCGAGTTGTGATTATTGATAAATAATACACTAATGGTTATTAAACCAAAAATTGGCAAACTCCACCACCACGCCACAATCCTTCTTTTCTTTTTTTCATCTAAATTGCTTTCAATCTCTTTCCACACATCGTTAGATGGGGTTAAGCTGAAATCTTTTAGATGATTAATAGTATCGTTAAAATTATTTTGCATACTTATTTGTCCTGTTATTTTCTTGTTCAATCATTTTAATTAGTGTTGCCCTTCCACGGCTGTAATTGCTTCTAATGGTGTTAATATTTGTTTGCAACATCTCTGCAATTTCCACTTGGCTATACCCTTCAACTGCTACTAGGTTAAAAATGGTTTGTTGGTTGGTGGGTAGCTTTCTAATTTGTTCTACTAAATCTTTTGTGTTAACATTTATTTCTGCATTTTCATCTGTTATTGGATGCAAATTAGCTTCTGTCATTACCATTTCACTCTTGTATCTGTTGTGCTTTTTTAAATAAGTTAAAGCTGTATTCACCATAATTCTTCTAATCCAAGCACCTAAATCTCCATCGTTTTTAAATTGTTCTATATTATTAAATACCTTTATAAATCCCTCTTGCAACACATCTTCTGCATCGTGTAAACTTTTTGTATACCTGTAGCATAAGCCCAACATATTACCTGCATATTTGTTATACAAGTGTTGCTGTGCTTGCCTATCATTTTTTATACAAGCTTTTACTAATTGCAGTGTTTCCATTCTGTTACAATATGACTAAGTAACGAAACAAATCATTGCATCAATAGAAAAAGTTTTTTTTGGGTAAAAGGTGAATAGTAGATAGTAAATGTGTAGGTATAGCATAATTGCCTATTAACCAATAACTATTACCCATTAGCCAAATTGGGGATAACTATAATTGCATAATTATAAAATTTATTAATCTGTTGAATCGTTATTAAAGAAATCGTAAAGAGAGATGAGTTTAAATGCTATGAGTAACAACCGAGAGATTGAATCTTTATTTAAGTTGATTGACGATCCAGATGCTGAAGTTTTTTCAATAGTATCTGATAGAATTGTTAATTATGGTAATATTATTATCCCCAATTTAGAAGATTTATGGGAAAATACTGCTTGTAATACTGCTCAAAAACGCATCGAAATTCTAATTCATAAGTTGCAATATGCCGAACTGCAAAACGATTTAACCGAGTGGAGTAGTAGTAGTTACAACGATTTACTGTTTGGTGCTTTATTGGTAGCAAAATACCAATATCCCGATTTGCACACAACGCCAATTCTGCAAGATTTAGACAGAATTAAACGAAATATTTGGTTAGAGCTTAATAACCATTTAACACCACTTGAGCAAGCCAATGTTTTATGTAGTATCCTTTACAATTATTACGAATTAAGTGGGTCAGAAGTTTCGTACGAAAGTCCAAACGATTTTTTTATTAATAAAGTACTGGAAAGCAAACGTGGTAATGCCATTAGTATGGGTATTTTATACCAAGTAATGTGCGATTTGCTAGATATTAATGCAAGCATTATTAATATTCCAAAGCAAATGATTATAGCTTTTTACCACAGCGATTTTTATGCTGATAAAAGCAACGATGATAATAGAGATAAAATACATTTTTATGTAGATGCTGTTAATGGCCAAGCTTATAGTTATAGAGACATTCAAAATTATTTTAAGCGAATTGGTGTTACCCCAACAGCTCAGCATTTTAAACCCCTTTCGCACAAAAGAACCATTCAAATATTACTAGAGGAAGTGGGCAAATGTTTCTACAATTCTAACTTGGTAGAGAAAAAAGAAGAAGTAACCGCATTGGCTAAAATTTTATATTAATATTTTTATTTGTGGCTGTGTGCTGTAGTACTTTAATCAACTTTTGTTCTTGCTGTTCGCTACAAGTCCTCGCTACACTACGTTTCGCTGTGGGCTTTTCGCTTCCATCAAGCAGCCTTTCATCAGTATTACTACTATTGTGCTGTTTTATTTAACTAGTTAGCATTAATTGTAAAAACTACAATAATTATATGATAACAAATAAGCCAACTGAATTAAAAAATGGTGACCAATGCACTGTAATTGGCGGAACGCATAAAGGTAAATCAGGCATTGTGCAAGATTTAAACACAAGCAAAACTGGTCATATTACTATTACAGTTTTGCAAAAAAATGGAGTTCGATTTAAGACACTTGCAAAAAATGTTAGCGTTCAACAATAATCTCAATAAAGGTAAAACGCTAGCCTAGTTTTACTAAATAAACACATTTATAGTGTGCAAAATATTTCTCAAAACATTATATACCTGCTCAATAAAAAAGTAACTCAATACAATCATATTGATTTTATTGAAAACGACCCCATTTCAATTCCACATCAATTTTTAAAAAAGCAAGACATAGAAATCGCAGCTTTTTTTGCTGCTATTTTAGCTTGGGGCAATAGAAAATCCATCATTACATCTTGCCAAAGATTAATGCATTTAATGGATAATAGCCCTTACGATTTTATTATGAACATTGATGAAGATGATACAGGAAGGATGCAAGACTTTGAACATTTTGCACATAGAACTTTTAATGGGATAGATGCAATAAGATGTATGAAATTTTTACAATTACACTACCAATTTTTGGGTGAAGAAAGTTTAGAAACTGCCTTTACCAAAGGATTACAGCCTAACGATGAAAACGTAGAAAACGCTTTAAACACTTTTTATCAATATTTTTTTAGTAAAGAATATTTTCCTGATGAAGAAAGTAGAACCCAAAAACATATAGCTGCACCATTTAAAAAGTCGGCTTGTAAAAGATTAAATATGTTTTTGCGTTGGATGGTTCGCAGCGATAAAAATGGTGTTGATTTTGGTATTTGGAAAAACATAAAACCTTCGCAACTTATTATTCCAATGGATGTGCATGTTGTAAATGTGTCTAACCATTTAGGGCTAATAGAACATACTAAAACAAGTTGGCAAGCTGCTGTTGATTTAACCAATAAACTAAAAAAATTAGATGCTAACGACCCTGTTAAATATGATTATGCCTTATTTAGCTTAGGTGTTGTTGAAGGGTTAAAATAAATTTAATTTCCCTGAATTAGTTGCCTGTAACTTTCTTCTAAAATTCTGTTTTTATTGTCTATAAAAAAATCCACATTGTTTGTGTTTAGTCTCATAGCATATTTTTTTCCTGCTGCTAAATCCTTATCAAAATTTGGGTTTAATTGGTTGAATACAGCTTTTTCGATTTTCAAATATTCGCACAAAACATTTGCTTTATACCTACCTGTAAGCTCTACTATCACTGTGTTTGAAGTATCTAAAGCACTATCATAACTTTCGGTGTTGTTCTTTTTATTTTCCGATGCTGTTGAAGTTGTTAATCCACCACCACCTTCAAAAACATAATGTGTTGCAATAAACTTTTTTACGTGGTTTCGTGTTTCTTCTAAAAGGGAATATTGCAAATCCCAAAACTCTTTACTGTTGTTTTTTTTAATGGCACCTCTCACTCTTCCAGCACCACCATTGTATGCTGCAACTACTAAAAGCCAATCACCAAATTCAGCATAAAGTTCTTTCATCAACTTGCAAGCAACGTGTGTACTCTTTATATAATCTGTTCTTTCATCTCCATATCTTCCTGTTTTTAAACCAAATCTTTTGGCTTCATAATCCATCAATTGCCAAGGCCCCACAGCACCAGCCCAACTAACTAAATTACTTTGTAAATGACTTTCAATAACACTTAAATATTTCATTTCAACAGGGATATTGTATTGCCTTAAAATACCATCGTATAAATTAAAGTAAGATTTTCCCCAAGATTTCATTCTAGCTAATTCCTTGCCTTGTGTTCTTATATATTCCTGCACAAAAGAAATAGCACGTGGGTTTAATTGGCTATTATAAGGCTTCGTTGAATCAAATTTACTGTTGATAAAAAGGCTCTTAAACCCTTTGTTGAATTGTATTGCAGAATCTTTTTGTGAGAAAGTAGAAAAAGCAAATTGTATAAATAAAAATATAAAGCCTAGACGTTTCAAATTTTATATTGCGTAATTTTATTAAAAATTATATCCAAAACTTAGGTAAGCACCTAAATCGGTTTGTCCTTGAAATAAAACTGGGTTAATGCCACCACGAAAATTAAAACCACCATCATTGGGTTGGCTTCTATAACCAATAATAAAGTTTGTAAAAGTGTAAGTAGTACTAGGGTATAAAACTGTATTTGCCAAAGTATAGCTGCTAAAGCCAAAGGATTTTGGTTTTCCCATTGATAATATTGTTTGTGTTAAACCAACTTCGAAGTAGCGACCTTTATTAACATTTCCTAACAAGCAGTTTACTCCTAATGGAATAGTAGTGTATGGCAAATTATTGCCGCTGCCAATACTAAAGCCAATACCTCCATTAAACCCAAATCCATCTACTTTTTTACTAAACCTTCTATCGTAATTTAAAGACAATCCAATTGCGGGTCCACCAAGCCCAACATAAACTAATTGAGGCTCTCTGTCTGTTTTAAAAGTTCTTTTAGG
>JBMLRA010000329.1:0-5283 GCA_049241265.1 Chitinophagaceae bacterium | reverse complement strand
AAATAGAATCTTTAATTGATACAATATTTGAGAACTATTTTCCACAAGCGATTATCTTAGTAAAATACTCCACTTATTTTCATGAACCAGCTTATTTTACTCCTGCACTCTTAAAAAGAATTTTATTTTTTTTAACGTTGTCGTATTTTTTCAATGCTCTAAAAGAAAAACAAAAGTGGTTTATTACAATGTTCATTATGTATTTTCTAAGCATAATTGCATTCTTGATGTTTAAAGCAAATCATACAGCAGCAAGTAGATTTTCATTTATGTTTTCTTCTGTTGAACCAGTGCTTTTTGCATCGTTTCTATTACTAACTAAAAATAAAATTGCTAAACTTTCAATTGTATTATTTATTTTACTGTATGCATATGTTAATTTAGCAACAGCCCTTCTTTCTCAAACTGATGAGCTTAATTTATATTTACCCTACAAATTATTTTTCCAAAAATAAATGAAAAACGTTTTTATACTAAGATCTAATGCCGTTAATCCAGATCCTAGAGTTGAAAAGATTGCAACACTCCTGCAGCCAAACTATTCAGTAACGATTTTAGCATGGGATAGAGAGAAAGAATCAAATAAAAATGAACTCTTATTTAATCAAATTCCTATAATAAAGTTTGGTCCTAAAAGTAAATTTGGTACTGGATATAAAGGTATAATTGCCTTATTTATTTGGCAAATAAGCCTGCTTGTTAAACTGCTAAAATTTCAAAATAAAATTGATATTATCCACGCCTGTGATATGGATACTGTTATCCCTGCTTTTTTTTTAAAAACATTTTTTAAAAAAAAAGTTATTTATGATATGTTCGATCACTATGCATATAGCCGTAAATTTCCAAGTACAATTAACAGAATTATTTGCAAATTGGAAGACTACTTCGCATACAATGCAAATGGATTAATATTAGTAGATGATATAAGAATTTCCCAGATAAAAAAGCTTAATCTAAATACTAAAATTATTTATAACTCTCCGCAAAGAATAACTTTTGAAAAAGAGATTACAAAAAAACCTAATACTATTTCTTATGTTGGAATATTACAACCACATAGATATATTATAGAAATGATTGATAACATCACAATACTTAAAAATTGGCATTTAAATATTGCAGGGTTTGGTATTTTAGAGGATGAAATAAAAAATAAGATTGCTAAAATTGGTTTATCTAATGTTAATTTCATCGGAAGGGTAGACTATAAAAGTGGGCTACTACAATCTCACAAAGCTGAGGTCATAGTAGCAATTTATGATCCTTCAATTCCTAATCATAAATATGCAAGCCCAAATAAATATTTTGAAGCATTGATGCTTGAAAAAATTGTTATTGCAGCTAAAGGAACACATATTGATAAAGAAATTTTGAGTGAGCAGGTAGGATTTGTATTTGAATATGGCAATTCAAATGATTTTTTAGAAGTACTAAAAAAAATTGAACGTTTAACAAATGAAGAAAAATTAGAAATTTCAGGAAGAGCCAAAAATTTGTACCTGAAAAAATATAGTTATGAACAATTAGGCAATAGTCTGAATGAGCTATATAATTCAATTTAGATTGTAAATGCAAAAAATTTTATTTATCATAACCAAGAGTGAAGTCGGTGGAGCTCAAAAATTTGTTAAAGAACAAATTGATATTTCGGCAAAAGACTTTGATGTTTATTTATGCTGCAATCAAGATGGTTGGCTTTCTCAACAATCAGTTGGAAAAACAAAAGGTCATCTTTTTAGTTCATCAATTGAGAAAAAAACGTCATTACTTTTTTTAATTCAACTTATTAAATTTATTAAGCACCACAAAATAGATTTAGTAATCACCAATTCTGCAAATGCAGGTTTTTATGGTAGACTTGCAGCATTTTTTGCAAGAACAAATTCTTGTTATTTTTCTCACGGTTGGAGTTCTGTTTATAATGGCGGTAAACTCAGCTTTTTGCTAAACTATATTGAGAGGCTACTAGCGTACATTTCAAAAAAAGTAATTTGTGTTAGTAACAACGATTATCAAATAGCATTAAATAAAATCGGAATACCTAAAAACAAGTTGATTGTTATTAAAAATGCAATACTACCTAGCTATACGAAAAGAGGGATATCCAAGATTGATAAATTGAGAATTATTGCCTTGGCAAGATTTGCCAATCCAAAGCGAATTGATTTGATGATTCAAGCTTTTGAG
This sequence comes from Chitinophagaceae bacterium, assembly GCA_049241265.1. Lineage (GTDB taxonomy): Bacteria > Bacteroidota > Bacteroidia > Chitinophagales > Chitinophagaceae > CAIVPM01. The sequence continues at coordinate 3,093 of JBMLRA010000329.1, read as the reverse complement.
CAAATGGATAATGCAGAGCTTTCAATTGCAGGAACTGGGCCTGATTTTGAAATATGGAAGCAATATGTTGATGACAAAAAAATTAAAAACATAACACTTCTTGGTGAAGTTCCATCCTTTTCTGCATTTAATGATTATGATGCATTTATGCTCATCTCAAATAGCGAGGGTTTGCCAATATCTGGAATAGAAGCAATGAGTGCTGGATTACCTCTAATTCTCAGCAATGTTGGCGGCTGCCCAGAATTGATTGATGGCAATGGTGTATTGGTAGATAATACCATTGATTCCATTAAAAATGGAGTAAATAAAATTGCTAAAAATTATGAGTCGTACCAAAAAAAATCTCTCGATTTGTATAACAAAGAATTTAATCTGATGAATGTTAAATACAGATATATCAATCTTTATAACAGTTTAATGAACTAATCAACTTTAGTTAACACCTTTCTTTATCCAATCAATTTATTTTCTCTTGTTTTATTCATTATTTATTTTCTATTTTCTAATAATTGGTATTACACTAAAGAAGAGTAGTTTTTTTAAAAATGCTGAAATACCCTATTATGTATTGATTGGATTGTTTGTATTGAAAGTTGTGGCAGGGCTAGTTTATAGTCACTATTTTTCGTTTCCAAATCAAATTGAAAATGCAGATACCTGGAATTATTTTATAGAAAGCAAAGCTGAAACAGATTGGCTTTTAAGCAATCCTAAAGCTTTTGCAGCAGATTTATTTGCTAATCATTATTCTCAAACTGGCAATTTGTTCTCTTGCACCAACTCTTTCTGGAACGATTTAAAAACAACCTTTTTTGTTAAACTACTAGCCCTATTAAACCTACTTAGTGGAAAAAATTATTATATTAATCTGCTCTTCTTCAATGCCTTTTTTATGTTTGGTGGTGTGGCTTTTTACAGACTTTTTAAAGACAACTTCATAATCAACAAATGGCTGTTGTTAGTAATTGTTTTTTTTACACCAAGTTTTTTGTTTTGGTGCAGTGGTATTCATAAAGATGGAGTTATTTTTTCGGCAACAGCTATTAGTTTGTTTATTTTCAACAAAGCCTTGAAGGACAAATTCAATATCATTAGGATATTTATTTTAATGCTGTGCTTTGCTCTGATTTTTCTATTAAGAAATTATTATTTAATTGCCATCATTCCTGCATTTGTATCTTGGTTTATTGTAGAAAAAACCAAACTTAAAGTTAATATTTCTTTTGCAGTAACAACTATTTCGTGTTTGCTTATTTTGTTCTTTTCAAGTACGCTTCCAATTACTAAAAGTATTTGCGAATCAATTGTACAAAAACACGATGAATTTTTAACATTGGATGGAAATACAAAATTTCAAACACCTGTTCTTGAAGCTAAAGTAAAAAGTATTATCTCTTACTTTCCCTTTGCTATGCAATCATCATTAATTCGACCATTTCCAAATAATATAAAATCAAAGGGCGAATTCTTGGCAATGATGGAAAATTATACTTTCTTGATTGTATTGATAATGGCAGTCGTAAAAGTTTTTAATAAGAAAAATAAAATATTAAATTCTCCCATAATTCTATCTTGCATCTTAATCAGCTTTTTTCTGCTATTATTTATCGGATATACCGTTTGTTTTAATGCAGCAATTATTAGATACAGAAGTGTTTCTTTTCCTTTGTTAATAGTGCCTTGTATTATTTTAATTTTTGGGAAATTAAAACATCAGTTAAGTAATTAAATGCAAGCAATCATATTAGCAGGTGGTTTTGGATCACGCCTACAGGCTGTGGTAAAAGAGGTTCCCAAACCATTAGCACCCATTTCTGGCAAACCATTTTTATTTTGGCTAATAACACATTTAAAAAAAAATGGGGTAACAAGTTTCATCTTTTCATTGGGCTATTTACACCATCAAATAGAAGATTTTTTAAAAGAAGAATTTCCAAACCTGAATTATGATTGTGTTGTAGAAAAAGAACCACTTGGCACAGGTGGAGCAATAAAATTGTGTATGCAAAAAGTTACTTCAAAAGATGCACTCATTATAAATGGAGATAGTTTTTTTAACCTAAATATTAAAGCATTTTTTCAATTCTATCAATCAACTAATTCAAGTTGTAGCATTGCCTTAACCGAAATGCACAATTTCGATAGATATGGTTCAGTAACAATTGACAAACAAAATATTATTCATCAGTTTAACGAAAAAAAATACTGTGAAAAAGGATTGATTAATACAGGAATATTAATTTTTAATAAAGATGTTTTTGAAAAAAAAACTGAGCATTTCCCCCCAAATTTCTCCTACGAAAAAGACTTTTTAGAGCCGAATATCTCTCAAATAAAAGTTACAGGTTATATTGCAGCCGGTTATTTTATTGATATTGGAATTCCTGAAGATTATTATAAAGCAAATAGAGAATTAGAGGGGATAGTAAGTGGGTATTAGGAATTTGAAACTAGGTTTAAGATAGTCAGTAAAAAAATATTAGTTTTTTTACAACTTCTCGTTGAAAATAAATCGTAAATTTAAAATCGTACATCGTAAATAAATAATTATGAAAGTAGCATTAATTACAGGTATTACAGGGCAGGATGGTGCATATCTTGCTGAGTTTCTATTGAAAAAAGGATATCAAGTTCATGGCATTAAACGTCGTAGTTCGTTGTTCAATACACAACGTATAGACCATTTATATGAAGACCCTCATACCCCAACACGTCATTTAACATTACATCATGGCGACCTAACAGATAGCACTAATCTTATAAGAATAATACAAGAAGTACAACCAGACGAAATTTACAACTTGGCTGCAATGAGCCATGTGCATGTAAGTTTTGAAGAACCAGAATATACTGCAAATGCAGATGGAATAGGCACTTTAAGAATTTTAGAAGCAGTGCGGTTATTAGGTTTAATTAATAAAACAAAGATTTACCAAGCTTCAACAAGTGAGTTATATGGTTTAGTTCAAGCTGTTCCACAAAGTGAAACTACACCATTTTATCCTCGTAGTCCTTATGCAGTAGCTAAGTTATACGCTTATTGGATTACAGTAAATTATCGTGAGGCTTATGGTATGTATGCTTGTAATG
>JBMLRA010000328.1:0-6920 GCA_049241265.1 Chitinophagaceae bacterium | reverse complement strand
GGTAATTCCAACAAATAGTAGTAGTGGTAGTCCAAGACATTATTATTGCATTGTCACTTTGCAAGATGGTTCTAATACCCCTTGTAGCAGAAATTCAAGTGAAATGGGGCCGATTCAGGTCATTTCAAAACCAACTATTATATCACAACCCAATTCTAATGACGTGGCATATTGTGAAGGTAGTACACCTTCCAATATATCTATTAGTTTAACCTCGAGCCAAGTGCAAAATGTGACTTACCATTTGCAATGGTATACTAATACAAGCCCAACGATAGTAAATGCCTCACCTTTTGGATCACAAATAAACACAAACGAAATCCCCAACGGGAATTACACGTCAACAATAATACCAGCTAATCCTAATGGCACACCACTATATTATTTCTGTTTAGTTAAATATGATTTTAGATTGGGTAGCACTACACATCCTGTAGGGTGTTTTATTTACTCGAATTTTTCTGGGAAAATAACTAAAAAACTTAAAACACAACATACAACAACTATTACACAGTGTGATGGCAGTTATACCTGGCCAACACCCCTAGGAGATGGAAATACTTATACTGCAAGTGGTACTTACTCACATACCTCAACAAATTCAGATGGTTGTAATCATACAGAAACTCTGGTTTTAACTATTAATCAAAGCACACAACATACAACAAATATTATACAGTGCGATGGCAGTTATACCTGGGCAGCCCCACTTGGAGATGGAAATACTTATTCAACAAGTGGAACATACACACATTCTTCAACAAATTCAGATGGATGTGAGCATACTGAAACTTTGGATTTAACTATTAATCAAAGTTCTCAAATAACAATTCGAGACACGATATGTATAGATTCTTTGCCTTACATATGGAATGGCAACTCTTACAATTCAGCAGGCACTTATACATACACAACAAGCAATATAAACGGTTGCGATAGCATTGTAACTTTAATATTGTTAACTAAAGTATGCCATTGCGAAGACCCATGTAGTTGGAGTAAAACTGGAAATGATAATATTTCTAGTTCAAATTATATTGGGACTATTAATGCAGCAAATTTTGTAATAAAAACAGCAAATACTACAAGAATTATTGTACCAGCAAGTGGAATTTCGGATGTTCCTTTTGGCACAACTTATCCAGCATTATTAGTAGCTCCTGATGGTACTTTGTTTAAATCTCATTCTCAATTGCAAAGAACTGCAAACACAACTTCATCAAATTCTCAAAAAGAAATAGACGAACTAAAGCTACAAGTTTCAGAATTACAAACCCAAGTTAAAGCCCTTCTAGAAGCTCGTAACTACAGCACTCCTTGCAAAGTAGAAACACCAAAAGCAAATACTTTAGAAGTAGTACCGACTCCATTTGCAAATAATGCAAAAGCTATATATAGTATTGATAATTTTAATGGAGAAGCAAGTTTGCAAGTAGCAGATTTAAGTGGTAAAGTATTAAAATCATTTACCATTAATCAAGCTAAAGGTCAAATAGAAATTGGTACTATGCAAACATCAACTTCAACAGTAGTATTTACTATTGTTAGTGGTGGCAAACTATTGGTTAGCAAAAAATCAATCAAAACTAACGATTAGTAATTAACAAATATCCTTAAAACTAAAAACCTTGAAGCTCATCACTTCAAGGTTTTTTTATAAAAACTTATAAATCTTCAATATCATATTCCTTCAATTTTCTGTACAAAGTTCTTTCGCTTATTCCCAAATCAGCACTAGCATCTTTTCTTCTACCTCTGTGTTTTTTTAATGCTTTAATAATTAGTTCTTTTTCTTTATCAACTATATTCAAAGATTCTTCAACATCTTCATGATGATGAATATTTTCGTTGTTTAAAATAACAGGTTGTGTGTTTGCATTTTGATAAGAAGAAAGAATTTGTGTCGGTGCTGTAATTATACTTTGTTGTGTATCTTGATTTGCCAAAATTGGGAAATCATGCATTAAACTTTCTTTGGTGTAATTTGCAGCATTGCCAGCCAATGCAGGGTTTTGAAGTATTTCTAAGAACATTTTCTTCAATTCTGTAACATCTTTTTTCATGTCGAAAAACAGTTTGTACAAAATTTCTCTTTCGTTAGCAAATTCACTTCCACCTCCATTTTGTTGAGAAGCTAATGCTGGTAAACGAGAAAAGTTTTTCTCTGGCAAAAATTTTCTTAATTCTTCAAAAGAAACCAAATTGTTTTGGCTTAAAACCGATACTTGTTCTGCCAAGTTTTTAAGTTCACGAATATTGCCTGGAAAAGGATAGTTAGTTAATAATTCTCTTGCTGCATTGTCTAATTGAACAGCAGTTGTTTTATATCTTTCACTAAAATCAACTACAAATTTTCTAAACAGTAAACTAATATCTTCTTTTCTATCTCTTAATGCTGGTACCCTTATTGGTACAGTACTTAAACGATAGTATAAATCTTCTCTAAATCTTCCTTTATGTGCAAATTCAAGTAATTCTCTATTAGTAGCAGCAATAACTCTTACATCGGTTTTTTGCACTTTTGATGAACCAACCTTTATGTATTCCCCACTTTCTAAAACACGAAGCAAACGAGCTTGTGTACCTAGAGGCAGTTCTCCAATTTCATCTAAAAAAATGGTACCACCATTAACAGCTTCAAAATATCCTTTACGGCTATCTAAAGCACCAGTAAAACTTCCTTTTTCGTGACCAAATAACTCACTATCTATTGTACCTTCAGGTATAGCACCACAGTTTACGGCTATAAATGGATTGTGTTTACGGGTAGATAATGCATGAATGATTTGACTAAAAGCTTCTTTACCAACACCACTTTCGCCATTAATTAAAACTGTTAAATCTGTTGCAGCTACTTGCACAGCTGTATCTAATGCGTGGTTGAGTGCAGGCGAATTGCCTATTATATTAAATCTGTTTTTTATTGATTGTAAGTCTGCCATTAAATTTATTTTGTGAATTTTTTTTCAAAAAAAGTAGCCAATTCATTAATAATCAGTTGTCCTTTGGTGTATTCATCTTGCAAAGGCATCTCACTTAACTCTAAATCAGATATTGGTTGAAAGTGATTAAAATGTAAATCCTTAAACCTTATTCCAACTTGAATCATATTGTAATCTTTATTATCAAATTGATTCCTAAAATTTTCTGGTTTAAATTTTTTGTAAAACTTCTTTATAATAGAAAAATTTTTTTCCAAATAATTAAACAATGTATCACTCTTTAATTTAAAAAAACTAAATGTTGAGTCTTGATAGTTTTTATAAGTCAAAATAAATTCGTTATTACATTTGAAATAGTGATAAGATTTTATTTTTTCTCCTCCCTTTGTATTGTAATAATAAACATAATTGTACCCGTCCTTACTTTTATTATACATCTCAAAATACTCCTCCCAATTTTTTGACTTCAGAGTGTCTTTTTGGGCAAATATTAAATTTGATGTAAACAAAAGCACAAAGAGTAAAAAAGCATTTTTCATAAAGTTAGTTTAAGAATTAATTTATTTGAGTCACAATTTCCCCCAAAAGCGTTCCTTGTGTTACTCTATTCACCTTTACAAAAACGTAATCACCTGCCTTATAGTCATAATTGCCTTTTGCAAAAACTAAAACTTTGTTATGTGTGTTTCGTCCTTTCCAATCATTGCTATCTTTCTTACTTTCAGCTTCAATTAATACTTTATAGGTTTGCCCTAAATCGTGCTGATTATTTTCTCTGCTCAATCTGCTTTGCACATCAATTATTTCTTGCAATCTTCTTTTTTTAATTTCTTCTGGCACATCGTCTTCGTATTTTCTTTCAGCCAAAGTTCCTGGTCTTTCACTGTAGTAATACATATACGAATAATCAAATCTGCAATGTTCCATCAAACTTAGAGTGTCCTTATGCTCTTCTTCAGTTTCTGTGCAAAAACCAGCAATCATATCACTTGTAACACTACATTCTGGCATTATTTCTTTTATTCTATTATATTTTTCTATATACCATTCACGTGTGTAAGTCCTGTTCATCAACTCTAGAACTCTTGTGTTGCCACTTTGCACAGGCAGGTGAATACACTTGCAAATGTTGTCATACTTCTTCATTGTAAACAACACTTCGTCTGTAATATCTTTTGGATGAGAAGTACTAAAACGAACTCTTAATTCTGGAGAAATTAAAGCAGTCATTTCAAGTAAATTAGCAAAAGTTACCCCATTTTTTTGATGATGATTGCTAAAAGATTCACTCTCATTTTCAAAGAAATAGCTATCTACATTTTGTCCTAGTAATGTTACTTCTTTATAACCTTTATTGAATAAATCCTGTGCTTCAGCAACAATACTTTTTGCATCTCTACTTCTTTCTCTACCACGAGTGAAAGGTACAACACAAAAACTACACATATTATTACAACCACGAGTTATAGAAACAAAAGCAGTTACACCATTGCTATCTAAACGTACTGGAGAAATATCTCCATAAGTTTCATCCCTACTCAACAAAACATTTACACCTTTTTGTCCTGTTTCTGCTTCTTCAATTAATGTTGGTAAACTTCTGTAAGCATCAGGTCCAATTACTAAATCAACCAGTTTTTCTTCTTCCAAAAGCTTCGCTTTTAAACGTTCTGCCATACAACCCAAAACTCCAATCAATAAACCTTTTTTCTCACGTTTTAGAATTCTAAATTCAGTTAATCTTTTACGAATTACTTGTTCTGCTTTATCTCTAATGCTGCAAGTATTGATTAAAATAAGGTCGGCTTCCTCATGATTTTTGGTTGCCCCAAAACCATTATCATTTAAAATTGATGCTACAATTTCACTATCACTAAAATTCATAGCACAGCCATAACTTTCTATGTAAAAGTGTTTTTTATATTGGTTTACATCATTTAAAAAGGGAGCATAAGCTTCGCCCTGCTTATTTTCATCGTGAACTTTATTTGCAATTTCAAACATTAGTATAAATGTATTTATTTGCGAAATTATCGTAATAAATGTATAGTTTGGTTTTTCAGAAGCTCTTTGAGTTATTTATTTCAAAAACTATAAGAATGTATTTTTTTTTCTTTTTGAATCTGACTTTCATAGGAACTTGAAATGTCTTTCGAATTAGTGATTTGCAAAACTTTGATTTTTTTTCTTCAAAACTGACTGATTTTTATTTGTTAGTAAAACCGCTTTCAGGTGATGCATTTTACAAAAGCATTACTTGAAAGCGGTTTATATATCACTTTATTTAGAAGTATAGTTTGTATTTGCTAAAAAAAGGAAAGTATTTGAGGGAATTGTAATACCCTTTGGTTATTAAAAAAATAGAACAACAAAGTGAAATTATTAATGTGGTAGTTTATCTCTAAAAAAACCGTACACCCAAGTGCCGATAATAGCACTTAAAAAGGTAATGCCAACAACTAAAAAACCACTGCCTATTTGTGCAAATAGTGGACCTGGGCAGGCACCTGTAATTGCCCAGCCAACTCCAAAAATTAACCCTCCAAAAATTTGACCTTTGTTAAATGTTTTATTTTCGAAAGTGATAGTTTCACCACTAAATGTTTTTATTTTAAAACGTTTAATTAAACCAATAGAAATCATTCCAACCACAACAGCAGTTCCTATTACACCATACATAAAAAATGATTGGAGGTGAAACATTTCTTGAATTCGAAACCAACTTATTATCTCGGCTTTTACAAATACGATTCCAAACAAAATACCAACTGCCATATACTTTATATTGTGCCAAAATGGGTTTTGCAATTTTGAGTCATTCACACACATAGCATCTTGATGTCTTGTATCAATGCTTTGTTTTGTTTCTAGAATATTTTGCATAGAATTATAATAATTTAAAGATGAAAGGCATTAAAAAAATAGAAGAAATAAAACCACCAATCATAAAACAACAAGTTGCTATTAATGATGGTAGCTGCAAGTTAGATAAGCCCATAATAGCGTGTCCACTAGTACAGCCACCTGCATAGCGAGTGCCAAAACCAACTAAAAAACCACCTACAACAAAAAAGAAAAATCCTTTTAGCGTAAGTATATTTTCTACATTAAATATTTGTGTTGGCATTAATTTACTGTAATCTGTAATGCCATATTGAGCTAGTGTGATTTTAGTGCTTTGTGATACCTCTATTGCATTATGACTGCTTAAAAACTGGGTTGCTAAAAAGCCACCAATTAATATACCAGTTACAAAAAACAAGTTCCATATTTCCATTTTCCAATCGTATTTAAAAAATGGAATATTAGCAGGAATACATATAGCACAGATGTGGCGAAGTGAAGATGAAATACCAAATTTTTTATTTCCAATTAATAATAAAACTGGTACTGTAAGTCCAATTAAAATTCCAGCAATAGCCCAGTGCCAGGGCTGTTTAATAAATTCAATTATATTCATTTTTTTTTATTAGTTTGATTTTTTAATAAAATATTTTGCATCATAAGCCAGTTCATTTTGCAAATCTTGTAGCAAAATTTCATTCTTACTTACTATTAAAACTTCAGTATAATTTGTACTTATACTAACATTTAATACATCTTGCAACTTTGCAAATTTTTGAGTTACGGTATTCATACATCCATTGCAAACAATACCTTCAATTTTATACAAGTTAACTACCACAGCAATATTTTTTTTTAATTCTATAAATAATTCTGTATTGAAACGAGGCAAAATAGAGTTGTTGCAAACATCAAATTGTTTTAAAATAAAAGCATCTTTAAACAATATTTCGTACTCTTTTTTGGTTCCTCCAAATGGAGGATTTCTTTCAAAAAATCTGTTGAATAAAAGTCCGACTATTGATCCATTGGCATTTAAAAGTTGGTGCATTTTATAAACGTATTTTTTGCGAAGAGTTGGGAGTAATGCACAAAAAAATGTTTGTTCAATTATTAAATCGTATTTGCCATTAT
>JBMLRA010000327.1:0-6797 GCA_049241265.1 Chitinophagaceae bacterium | reverse complement strand
ATAAACCTATGTTTTTGTAGTTGGCTTTGTAACCAATTTCTGCTTGATCAATTTTGTCTGTTATGCCTTTTGCATCTCCATTCGCAAATACATTTGAAGTAAATAAAATTCTATCTGCTTTAGCAGCATACCCAGAACTATAACGAGCAAATAAAGCTGTATTCTCACTCAATTTATAATTGCCACCTAAAGAGAAAGAAACATAATCGTATTTGTAATTAACAGCATTTGTACTTTGACGATTGATAGATGACACACTTACTTCAATTGAATCAATTTTGCCATCATTATTCATATCAACTGTTGATTGAGAACCACCCGTAAAATTGCCTCTGGCAGTTCCAAAATCCCATCTTGCACTTGCTTCAATTGAAAGCTCATTTGTTGGTTGAAATGCAACTACAGCATAAGGTGCAGCTACTTCATATTTTACATTAAAACCACGTTGGCAGCAGTTGCCCCAAACAGGTACACCATAAGCAAATTGTCCATTTTGAGTCATTTTATTTCCACCAGCATTATAAATATCAAGTGGTCTTAATCCATTGCCTTTTACATCTGTTAAATAAGAGTTCCATAACCAGCTCATATTAATATTTTGTAATGATTTATAGAAACCAAAAGTTAAATCAACTTTTTCTAATTTCTTTTTTACTTTAATATCATTTACAAAATTGTTAAAGTCACTTAATTCCGTATCGAACATATGAATAATCATAGCATTTGTGCCAGTATATGCAGTATTATCATTTGCATATTTTAAAGTAGCACCGGCTAAATCCCAATTTTTTGCACCAGCAATAGTTGATAACATATCAGCAGTTGCTCCAACATTTGCAGGAAAAGGTGCAATAAATCGACCACTATTTAATGCTAATCTTGCTCTATCTTCTAATCTCCATCCATCTCCTAAATCAAAATTAAATTCAGCACCAACACTTGTAGTTACAGGGTGCATACCATCTGCTACATCCACATTTCTTCTTTCGCCATTAACGCCTAAGCCAAAATTTTGAGTCATATAAGGACTATGTAAAGTTCCTTTTTTTGCATCAAAACCATCTAATGAAGAATATGTAGGATTATCGTTTGTACCAGTTACCTGCAAAGGCATTGGCATATAAGCAGCAGCTCTATCATTTAAATGTTTAAAATATAATCTAGCATAACCTTTTGCAAATTGCTTTGTTAAATTCATTTTTAATTGACCACCATTATTTGCGGTATACCCAGCAGTTCTTGGGCCTTCTCCACTTCTGTAAAATCCACCAATGTTAAATGACAAGCCATTGCCAATTGGTGCACCATAATTAAAATCTGTTCTTGTATTGCCATAACCAATACCTTGTGTAAATGCAATGCTACCACCTTCGGTAGCTCCAGTTTTACTAATAAAATTAATGATGCCAGCAGGTGAATTTGTAGCCAAAGTTGATGCAGAACCACCTCTTACAGCTTCAATTTTTGCAAGCGTATTATCGGCACGTAAAAAGATGTCTGAAGTTGCAAAAGCAATATCGCCAAATTGTAAAACTGGCAACCCATCTTCTTGCAATTGTAAATATTTAGAACCACCAGCAGATATTGGCACACCACGAACAGTAATATTTGTGTTACCATCACCACCACTTGCTTCTGCTTTAATACCAGGAATCGATCTTAAAATTTCAGCAGTTGTTCTTGCAGCAGTCTTGTTAATATCATCTAATTTTAAAGTACTAACTGAAACGCTAGAATTTAATTTAGATTTTGGGCTAGAACTACCAATTAATACAACTTCTGATAGATTTAATACATCACTTTTTAACGAAAAGTCTATTGTTGCAGTTGTATTTGCATCAATAGATTGTTCAACACTTTCATAACCAGAATAAGAAACTCTAATTGTCATTTTTCCATCGGCACTTGGTAGTGTAATCGAAAAAGCACCTTTATCGTCTGACATTGTAGATTTTCCAGAAGGACTAATCGTTATTGAAGCTTTAGCTAAAGCTTCCTTTTGCTTATTAGTAACTTTACCAGAAATGGTAATAGATTGTTGAGCATAACTGTAAAAAGTCACCAGCATCAACAAAGAAAACAGGGTTAGTGTTTTTTTCATATGCAATCGTTTTTTGTTTAGAATACAAACATAGAATGAAGACCAAATTCAGTTTGCAGGTTTTATTTTCAATTTTATGCAAATGTTTGTGCAATTGTTTTCGCAAATGTTTGCAGTTAATAAATTGTTGCAAAAACTGGTAAAATTTACCAAAAAAAATGATTTTCCAAAATTGTCTTTTAATTAAAATCATCTTTTTGCGTAAAAAAATATAAGATTTGCGGTAACAAAAATTGCTTGTTTATGAAACCATCTGCTACACTTAAACAAATTTCTCAAACATTAGGTATTAGTATTTCAACAGTATCTAGAGCATTAAAAAATCATCCTGACATATCTGTTGCTACCAAAAAAAAAGTAGCAGAGCTTTCTGAAATATTAGAATATGAACCCAACACTAATGCAGTAAATTTAAGAACTAATAACAGCAAATTGTTTGGAGTAATTGTACCTGTTATTTCTGGCTTGTTTTACGATTCGGTAATTGTGGCTATTGAAGAAGAAGCAAGGCTGCACGGCATTTCATTAATTATTCTACAATCTAGCGATGACCCCAAAATTGAAGCAGAAAATTTAAAATTGTGTAAACAAAATAGGGTAAGAGGTATTTTTATTTCAATATGTGCAGAAACAAAAGATTATAGCGATTTTAATAAATTAATTGAAAATGAAATACCCATTATTTTCATAGATAAGGTGCCTTCTAATACTAGTTTTAATAAAATTTGTGTGGCAGATGCCAAAGCAGCTATATTGGCAGCAGAAGCATTATTTGAAAAGAAGAAAAAAACAATTTTGTCTTTTTTTGGCAATTCTAAAATGAGTATTACAAAAGAGAGATTACTGGCTTACGAAACTTTTTTTAAAGATAAAAAAGGAATGAAACTATTGATTAAAGAAGCCTTAAACCCAAATGTAGCTTATGTTGCAACAAAAGAAGCATTTAGTAAAAAACAAAAGCCTGATGCTATTTTTTGTATGAGTGATGAAATATTAACTGGTGTAATGAAAGCAATACAAGAACTAGAATTACGATTGCCTAATGATGTGGGTGTAATTGCAATAAGCAATGGTTATATACCACATTTATATTATCCAGATATTACTTACGTGGAAACTAGTGGGTACAAACTTGGAAAACTAGCTTATAGTAGAATGATGGCTTGCTTGGCTGGTAGCAGCTTTACACAAAACTTTGAGGTAAGTTCTATTTTAGTAAATGGTGGAAGCTTGTAAAGCATCAATAAACAAAATAAACACTTGTCGCTTAAGGCCAATAGAAATAAAAGTCTATCATCTGCCAGTTAAGTTTATGTTATTGCTGCTAATTACCCTCTACATTCTGATTTCAAACAATCTAAGATATAAAACATCAACAAGATAGTTGGCAAGAGCATGTAAACCCTTTTGACTAGATTAAAACTTGCTCATAGAAAATATCTGTTTCTACTATTTAACCAAAACAGCAGTACTTAAGGTTTCACCATTTGCCAATCTAACTCTTAAAGTATAAAAACCATTAACACAATAATCAGGAATGGTTATTGACTTTGAGCAATTATTACTGCTATTTTCAATATTTGTAGTTAAGATACTTACCCCCTTAATATCAAATAACTCAACAATTATTTTCCCTTTTTCAATATTTGTTAAACTCAGGTTTATTTTTTTCCCTTCTACAGGATTAGGTGAAACAATTATTGATGGTTTCTTATTGCTACTATAAAAACTTAGTACCTGACTTGATATTGACTTGCCATCTTTTTCTCTTGCAATAATTCTGTAGAAACTCTTGCCAGCTAAAACAGCTTTATCTGTCCAGGAATAATCATTGTTGCCTGTAGCTTTGATTGTAGCAATAGTAATGAAATCACTTGCATTTGCCGAACGCTCTATCTCATACTCTTTTATGTTAATTTCTTTGTCAACATTCCACACAACCTTTGCAGAACCTTTGATATCAGTAATGTTCACACTGCTAAATTTCACAGGAAGTGGAACACCCAAACCTAGAATATAGTAAACCGTATTTTCAATTAATTGAGTTGCATTAGCAGTAGCATTCGCCAAAGAAAACTCACTCAGTCCAATCATCACAAAACGCTGTGTAGTAACAGTTCCATTCATATTGGTGCCTACAGGAACCTCAACAATACTGTTAGTAGTAGTTGTGCCAAGTGCATTGCCCAATACAGACACAGCAGGACTTGCCACCCAGGTTGTATTTGTTATTCCTGTAACACCATTAGTGTTTACAGATGATAGTAATTGTAATTCATCGTTATTAGTGCCAGTAAAATTTAACCCAGAAAAAATGGTATGATTTTGATTTGAAATAGTTACAGTTGTTTGAGTGGTATTAATTGCACTATTCGTATTAATCCAAGCCCAAACTGTGCTTCTTAATGTAAAAGGCTTAAGCAACAATTTAGGTTTATTAACAGCTTCTAGTGGTGCAAATCCAGCAGAAGTTGAACCTGGCACAGGACTCATAACAACTGCTGCAAAACCACTATAATCAGTGTTTGTAGCAGTTGCATCAACAGGAACTATAAAGAAATCTGGATTAGCATTTAGTTTATTATAAACAACCATATCAGGTGCTGTCATTGGCAAAGTAGTGAAATAGGCAATTCGTTTTGCAGATGCTGAGCTAACATAAATATTGCAAGTAATAACTACTGGTGTGCCAGCTCCACCAATACTAGTAACAGTAAAAGTATAATTGCCTAAAGCTGTTGGTGTACCTTGTAATGTTAATGTTTTATTAGCAATATCAAAATTGGCAATTATGCCGTTAGGTAGATTGGTAGTGTCCAAACCAGTTGCACCACCACTCCACACAAAAGTCATATTTACAATGGGGCTACCTAATACAATTGTTTGTGAGATATTTTGACTAGTAACAACAGGAGGAAACTGGTCAATAACACCCAATTCGTAATATCCTAAATCAGGATTATTGCCTGCATAAGGAATGACATTAAACACACCTGCATCAATCAAATCACTACCTGAAACTAAGTTCATAAATGGTGTGGTGTAAGTACCATCTAAATTTCTTGAAGTAAGTATTTGATTAGTATCAAGGCTAACAAAATCAGCACTGTTAACAGTAATAGCTGGCATATTCCAACTGTTGTTAATATTTGTTACAGTTTGTACAGTATATGCATTACTATTGATAGAATTTAACGATACACAGTTCTTGATGATTAACGTGCCTCCATTATTATTTCCAAAGCCATAGTTATAACCATTCTTGTAGGAAGATGTATTTAAAATGGTCATTTTGCCGTAATTATTGTTTTGATCAAATCCCCTTACTCTGTTGCATACCGCTAAACATCTAATTACTTCTACATTATGAGCTGTAAAATCACCACCTAATTTAAATCCATTGCCATTACCATAATTAGGATACGCAGCTAAATTGGTAAATTGATTAAACCAGGCTTGGTCAATTGCATAACGAGGATGATTCGTCATATCAAAAGTAAAAGGACCATTATGATAGCAAATACTATTCTTAATAATTGTATTTCCAATTTTCTGAAAAAAGTCCCAACCATCGTCTGAATTATTCCACGCCCTACAACCATCATAAGTATTAGGGTCAGTAGCTGTATATTGTTTATCAGCAAAACCATCAGCATTGCCACCATAATTTGGTGTACCAATACCTCCACTTTCATAATCAAAATTATCGTGAGAGTCGCAGTTGAGAATTAAATTATTACCACCTCCTTTATGTTGTAAACCTGTATCACAATTGCCATAAAACTCACAGTTTTCAATAACATGATTACTGCCATTATTAATCATACCATTATCGCCTGCATAACGAATTACAAGACCCTTAATGTGTAAATACAATGAAGTGCTGCTGAGCGATACTCCAGGATTTGAACTACTATAAGGCTCTGTACTAAAATCCAGAATTGGCTTTTCATTAAGATAAGCCATAATAGCAACTCTTGCTGTTGCTGTGCCAGACTTGTTGATAGAGATTTTCGCTGATTGATTGTAGATGCCACCTCTAAGATACAAGGTGTCTCCTGCAGCAGTTAGTTTGCTCAAACCACTTGTAAAACTGCAAGGGTCTGCCAGTGTACCAACACCAGTGCCTGTTGGCGAAGCATAATAAGTAGCTGCATTTAGTTGACTACAGCAAAATAAAATAACTGCGGTGAATAGTAAAGCAATTCGTTTGAAAGTAAGCATCGTATAATAGAATAATGCAGTAAAAATACTGTGCATTATTGGCTGTATCAAATTTCACAACAGATACAGCTGTAAAAGTTACGTACACGATGGCAGTAGAACTAGTTTGGATGCAGGTTTTGAATAGTTGGGATTACCAAATGATATTTCCCTGAACGATTTTATTGATTATCTAAAACGATTTCGTATATTATTAAAGTCATTTAAAGGCTACACACCAAAAGCTAATTACTTAAAAACACTAGTTTCTATTCTTCGAAATACGAAAAATGCTCAACGATTGCAAAATATTTTTTAATAATTAAGTTAGTGATAACTGTTTTTGATTCAAATTTGCAAATCATTTTGCCAACACAAAAAAACAAATTCAAAAGCAACCAACAGCATTGCTTAAACCTAACATTTAACATATTATAAAATGGGCATCATTAAAGACACATTTAAAGCAAAAGCAGATATTGCTAATGCTGAA
>JBMLRA010000326.1:0-4146 GCA_049241265.1 Chitinophagaceae bacterium | reverse complement strand
GTTGCAGAAAACGATATTAAACTCGAGTTTAGTGATTATACACTTGAGTATTTAATGAACAATGGCTACGACCCAACATTTGGTGCAAGACCGCTAAAACGATTAATTCAAAAAGCAATAGTGAATGAGTTGAGCAAGAAAATTTTGATGGGCGATATTGATAAAACAAAACCAATACTGGTTGATGTGTTTGATGAAAAAGTGGTGTTTAGGGAGGGGTAATTTATCAGTTAAAGAGAGTTGATTGGTTGATAGGAAAACAGCCTTGAGGTATGATACTTCAAGGCTGTTTGTTTTTATTCTTTCACTATTTCGCAAACACATCTAAAGCCAAGCCAAGCTTGTGGTTTTGCATAATGTTGTTCACTTTTTATTTTGCACTTTTCAATAGGCAATAAAAAATTACCTCCTTTTGCAATTCCTCTATCTGTGGTCATTTCAGAAACATTGCCTATCATATTAACAATACCAAATTTGTTTGGTTTATAAGAATCTACTTGAGCTGTATACACTTCGGCATTTTTTAATTCAATTGCTGTGTCACCCTTGTAAATATTTGCTAAATTTTTCAAGCTAACAATTCCCTTTCGTTTATCCTTCATACTAATCATGATTGAATCTAAATCTTCAGCAGCATTTTCCCATTCTGCTATTGTAGGCAATCTGTATCTATATTTTTTTCCAGGAAAAGGATTTAAATGTGGACCTTTAGCAAATATTTCGTTTACCCTGTCACTTCTCCATTTACAATATGCATTTGCTTGTTCAAAACTAACTCCAACAACAGGATAATAATTAAATGCTGGATGCCTGTAATAATAATTTTCGTAAGGACTTAGAGAACTATTGTAAGTAATCCAAACAGTTGTATCTGGAAGATTTTGTAAAGAGGATATTGAATCCTTTGCTACATCCTTCAACCAATATTCAAACTCTCTCCAATGCACATTCCCTATTTCAGTTTTATCAATAAATAAGCTGTCATTGAATTTTACAGTTCCTGGTGGCGTTTTCAATTTTTTCGAATATTCACTTTCAGGAATAATAAAGGAGACAGAACTTATAAGAAGAAATATAAATATGGGCCACTTCATAAAACTAAATTTGGTTCAAATGTAAATTATTTCGCTAAAGGAAATCTATTAGTAATAACACTAACAAATGTTAGCCTTATTACTATTCTTGTTACTTTTACAACCTAAAAATTATTGTATGCAAATCAATTTTGAAGAATTGTTTCAATCTAAAATTGATAATGAAATAAAGATTGAGCCCAAAGATTGGATGCCTGAGAAATACAGACAAACCAATATTCGCCAAATTAGTCAGCACGCCCACAGCGAAATTGTTGGTATGCTACCAGAAGGAACTTGGATTACAAGAGCACCATCTTTAAAACGTAAAGCTATTTTATTGGCAAAGGTTCAAGATGAAGGTGGTCACGGCTTGTATTTATATTCTGCTGCTGAAACCTTGGGTATTAGCAGAGATGAAATGACAGAACAATTACTTACTGGCAAGGCAAAATATTCCTCCATTTTTAATTATCCAAGTTTAACTTGGGCAGATATGGGTGCAATAGGTTGGTTAGTGGATGGTGCTGCAATTTTAAATCAAGTAATGTTGTGCAGAACAAGCTATGGACCTTATGCACGTGCTATGGTAAGAATTTGCAAAGAAGAAAGTTTTCATCAACGCCAAGGCTTTGAAATATTATTGGTTTTAAGTCAGGGTACAGAAGAACAAAAAGCAATGTGCCAAGATGCTATTAATCGTTGGTGGTGGCCCAGTTTAATGATGTTTGGCCCCACTGATAGTGAAAGTACTAATAGTGACCAGAGTATGAAATGGAAAATAAAACGTAAAACAAATGATGAATTGAGGCAGCAATTTGTTGATATGTGTGTACAGCAAATTAAAGTGCTGAACATGACTTTGCCCGATGCTGATTTAAAATGGAATGAAGAAAGAAAACACTACGATTTTGGTGCTATTAACTGGGAAGAATTTTGGCAGGTTGTAAAAGGAAATGGGCCTTGCAATAAAGAACGATTAGCAGCAAGAAACAAAGCTTGGAATGATGGTGAATGGGTTAGAGATGCTGCTATGGCTTATGCTGAGAAAAAGAAAAAAAGAGAACAAATCAAAGTGGCTTGATGAAAAAATATTGATGATTAATTATTGATGATTATGGCTTCCTATGAACACTTTTACGACTTACCAGTTTACAAAACTTGTAGAGAGTTTAGGAAGAAAATATCAATAATTATTAAAAAATCAATTCCTGCGAATGAAAAGTTTGAATTAACAAATCAAATTATTCGATCGTCAAGGTCAATAACAGCAAATATTTCGGAAGGTTTTGGCAGGTTTCATCATCAAGAAAATATTCAATTTTGTAGAATTGCAAGGGGTTCTTTAACTGAAACAATGGAACACTTAATTACAGCATTCGATGAAAACTATTTAAATGAAGATGTTTTAAAAGAGTTAAATGAAGACTACAAAAAATGCCTGAAAGAATTGAATACCTTTATCAAATATTTGAAATCAGCAAAAGAAATAATGTAATAATTAGTAATCAATAATTAATAATCAAACTCAATGATAAAAAAATATTACTACGGCGATTATGGAGAAATTGAAGGTGGCGTTTCTTCAAATAAATCTGAAACAGAATTTCCCCTTTGGGAAGTTTTTATTCGCAGCAAGCAAGGCTTAGACCATAAACATGTTGGCAGTTTACACGCTGCTGATGCTGCAATGGCAATGGAAAATGCAAGGGATGTTTACACTCGCAGAATGGAAGGTGTGAGCATTTGGGTTGTTGAAAGCAAATACATTCACGCATCAAATCCTGATGAAGCAGAAAGTTTGTACGAGCCTTCGATGGACAAAGTGTATCGCCACCCAACTTTTTATCAGCTTCCCGATGAAGTAAATCATATGTAATTTTAGGTATTGGGTATTTGGAATTAGTATAGCTAGGTTTTATGAACTATAAAGGATATAAAGAACTTGAATCATACGTTAAGGCAAGAGAATTTAGAATTGATATTTCTGAACTTGTCAAAAAATTTCCTACTTCTGAAAAATTCCAACTAACCACTCAAATCATTCGTTCTTCAAGGTCAATAACAGCAAATATTGCAGAAGGTTATGGAAGATTTACTTATACAGATACAAGACATTTTTTCATTATAGCAAGGGATTCTGCAACAGAAACAATGGAGCATTTAACAACTGCATTTGATGAAAAATATATAATAGAAAGTGAATTGAATTTATTTGATGATAAATGCCAAACAATTATTAAACTCATTAATGGTTACATTAATTTTCTTGACAAATCTAAAGCCACTAAATAATTATGGAGATTAATACTATTGACCCAATATCTAATTCCCAATACCTAATTCCTTATACCCTGCATCTTGCAGACACTACACTTATTCTATCACACAGAAATAGTGAATGGTGCGGACACGGACCAATTCTTGAACAAGATATTGCATTAACCAATATTGCATTGGATTTATTGGGGCAAGCAAGAAGTTTTTATCAATATGCTGCTGAAAAGTTGACAGTTGACGGTCGACAATTGACAGAAGACAATCTTGCTTACTTGCGTGATGCTAATGAGTTTAAAAATCATCTTTTGGTAGAGCAACCAAATGAAGATTGGGCTGTTACCATTCTTCGTCAATTTTATTTTAGTTGCTTTCAACATTATTTATATACAGAGCTACAACATAGCAATAATGAGCAATTAGCAGCTATTGCAACAAAATCTTTAAAAGAAGTTGCTTACCATTTACGTTGGAGTAGTGAATGGGTTATTCGTCTTGGAGATGGAACAGAAACAAGCAATAAAAAAATGCAAAATGCTGTAGAAGTGTTAAAAAATTTTATAGAAGAGTTGTTTGTTATGAGTAATGAAGAAACTGAATTGCTCACAAATAATATTAGTGTTGATTTAAATAAAATAAAATCTTTGTGGCAACAAAAAGTTAATGAAGTTTTTGCTGAAGCAACTTTACAATTTGCATACTCAACGCAACCAAAAATTGGTGGCAAACAAGGGCAGCATACACAACATTTAACAACATTGTTAGCAGATATGCAAGTATTGCAAAGAACCTATCC
>JBMLRA010000325.1:0-73083 GCA_049241265.1 Chitinophagaceae bacterium | reverse complement strand
TTCTTCTCCACTGAAATGAATTATAAGGTAATTGTTGTTTTTGTAAGATGATTGCTTTAAAAGTCTTGCCAATTCAAGCAAAGCAGCACTGCCACTAGCATTATCATCAGCACCATTATGAATTGCGTGAAAAGTATCTAAAGCATTTTTATCTTCTCCATAACCAAGGTGGTCGTAGTGTGCACCCAATACAATGGTATTTGTTGCATTGTTATTTATATATCCAACAACATTATGAACTTTTCTTTTTTGCTCGGTAAATTCAATGTTTAGTTCAAGGCTATTTGTTGTTACTATATCGTGAAAATGCTTTTTAAAAGCTGTGTAATTAACATAAACGATAGGTAGTTTTTCGTTTGCAGCTTTATCTTTTTTATTAAAGCTAACATTGTCGGTAATGCTTGAACTGTTAAATAAAATTAGTGCAGTTGCACCACCTTCAATTGCTTTATCTGCTTTTTTCTTAATTGCTTCTTCTACTTCAAAATGTGGATTGGTTTTGTTTTCTTCTAATATATCTTTCAAATCACAAATCCAAGCTTCGCCACTTTCTTTTAATGCTGCTGATGCCAAACTTTTTACTTTACCGTTTTTGCTAAAAGCCAAAGGAAAAAAATCTTCACCAACATCTAATGTTATATTATTAATTTTAAAATATGTATTTGCTTCCTTATAGCTTTTGCCTTCATCATATTCAAATTCCTGCACATATTGGTTGCCATTTGCTGGTTCTAATCCAATGTTTTTGTACTGATTAGATAAGTAATCCATTGCAAGTAGTTCGCCTTTTGTTCCAGTTCTTCTTCCTTCTAAAGAGTCATTTGCCAGTATTTCAATATGCTTTTTCAGATTGGTAATCAGTGCAGTTCTGTCTGATTTTTCTTTTGCCAAAGCCATTTTTAATTTCTTTCTTTTGCTTTGAGCTAGTAAAAGTGATGGAAGCAGTAACAATAGAAGTAAATATCTATGCATAAATAACAATTGGAAATCAAAAATAGTTGCAAAGAAGATAGAAAAGTGTAAAACTATAGGTGTTTGTTTTCTTTTATTCAGATATTGAATTTTTATGTTTTGCCATTCCCTTTAATACCCTTACTTTTGCCGTCCCAAAAAATGTGGTATGGGAAATAAACGTGAATTTGAAATTGCATTTGTAGGTTTGAAACCTGGTATTCACGTTTTTAACTACGACATTGGGGACAGTTTTTTTGAAACTTATGGTTCGCAAGACTTTACCAATTGCAAGGCAAAAGTAAAGTTAAGCCTTGACAAAAACAATGGTTTTATGCAACTGCATTTTGACATTTCAGGTGTGGTTGATGTAGATTGTGATAGATGTGGAAATGCTTTAACCAAAGACCTTTGGGACGAATTTGATATGGTTGTAAAACTTGTTGAAGAACCAGATGAGATGAACAACACAGAAGAAGACCCAGATGTTTTTTACATCAGTAGAACTGAAAGCCATTTGATGGTTAGTGATTGGATTTACGAGTTTGTCAACCTAAGTGTGCCAATGCAAAAAATGTGTGGTGAGGATGACAATGGGAAGTCGTTGTGTAATCAAGAAGTAATTGAAAAATTGAAACAAATGGAAGCCGATGTTAATAAAGTAGCAAATCCTTTATGGCACGGGTTAGAGAAATTTAAAGATTTAGAAAACTAGTATTAAAAAATAAAATTAAGCGTTATGCCTAATCCAAAGCGTCGCCACTCTCAACAACGTGGTGCAAAAAGAAGAACACATTATAAGGCTCAAGAAGTTACCTTATCAAAAGATACAACAACTGGAGAAATCCACGTTCGTCATCGTGCACACGTAAATGAGGGTAAACTTTTTTACAAGGGTAAATTAGTGTCAGAAAAAGCTCCATTAAAAGCATAGTAGTAAAGTTTAACCTTTATCTACACAATGAATATAGGCTTTGATATGATGGGTGGCGATTACGCTCCTACAGAGGCTGTTAAAGGTCTTTCAAAATATTTGCAGCAACACCAAAATGTTGCTGCTATTGTTTTTTGTATAGGTGATGAAAACTTGTTGAATCCTTTACTGCAAGTATATCAAATACTTGATAAGGTAAAAGTAGTACACACTACTGAAGTCATTGGTTATAACGAGCATCCAACGAAAGCATTAAGAGAAAAACCCAATAGCTCTATAGCAGTTGGTTTTAAAATGCTTGCAACAGGTGAAATTGATGCATTTGCAAGTGCTGGAAATACAGGTGCAATGTTAGTTGGATCAATGTTTAGTTTGAAAGCAGTTGAAGGTGTTTTAAGACCAACAATTGCTACTGTTATTCCTAAATTAAATGGAGAAACTGGACTTTTACTTGATGTAGGTTTAAATGCAGATTGTAAACCAGAACAATTAAATCAGTTTGCAGTTTTGGGTAGTATTTACGCTAGTACAATTCTAGGTATTGAAAACCCAACTGTTGGACTTGTAAATATTGGTGAAGAAGAAGGTAAAGGCAATATTTTGGCACAAGCTACTTATCCACTTTTAAAAGATAATACAGCCATTAACTTTATTGGTAATATTGAAGGAAGGGATTTCTTTAATGATAAAGCAGATGTGATGGTTTGTGATGGGTTTACTGGAAATATTGTGCTTAAAATGGCTGAGAGTTTTTATGAAATAGCACATAAGCAGGGGTTTGCAAAAGATGATTATATTAAAAGATTTCATTATCAAAACTATGGAGGAACTCCAGTTTTGGGTGTTGCTAAACCTGTTATTATTGGTCATGGAATTAGTAACGACATTGCATTTGAAAATATGATCGCATTATCTGCAAAGATGATTGAAACAGATTTTTGTAGTAAGATGATAGGCAGTTTATCTATTCAAACTAATTAATATGGGGATATTACGTCAAATAGCAGAATACTTGTATATAAAGAAAAGAGACCCAAAAGAGGAGCCAACTCAATGGACAAAGTATATGCACGGCATTAATAGATTAACGATTATTATCTTCTTGTTTGGGATTTTATTTTTGCTTTTTAAGTTATTTATTTTACCCAAACTTAAGTAAAAAGTATACTTTTTAAAAAATTTATAGCCAATTATCTAGTCTTACCTATTTTAGTATCATTCTATACTCTCAACAATCCACGAAATCCCCTAGCTGCATAATAAGATTCAGCACCATTGTGATAAATGAACACGCTGTTATAACGACAATCACCAAAAATAGCTCCTCCTAATTTTCTAATATTTGATGGTGTTGCAAGCCAACTAGAAGTTTTAGTATCAAATTTTTCAATTTGTTGTAGTTTTTTATATTGTTCTTCGGTTAAAATTTCTATTCCCATTTCAGCAGCTACTGCAATAGCACTATTTTTGGGTTTGTTCTCTTTTCTTGAAACTAGTGCTTCTGCATCATAACAAAAACTTCTGCGTCCTTTTGGGCTTTCAATAGCACAATCACAAAAAATGTATTCATCAGATTCTATATCGTAATCAATAACATCAGGCTCGCCACCAGTTTCTTCCATTTTATTGAGTGTACTCAGTTTTTCAATATTTGCCTCTAATTTATATTGTATTGCTGCCCATTCAAAACCTTTATGACGGTTCATATTTTGCTCAAACCGAGTTTTTAATATGCTTAACAATCTATCTATTTCTTTAGTTGATAGTTTTAAGTTATTATTCATCGATTACTATTAAGTAAAATATTATTTTTTAATTAATTAAGGTTTTACTGCCAATAAATGAGCATAAGTAAATACACCTTGTTCAATAGCATCTGCCTGTCTACCACTTTGTATATAGTTGTTGTATCTAATTTTAGGCACCAACTTAAAAGTATTTAAAACAGTTGCTAATGGTTTTAGTTGCTTAACAATTTTGCGTAAATTTTTATATGAAACCCACACATTTTTTGTTACATCTTTATGTTGAAAATTTATAAAACCTGTTTTTTGAGCATTTGTTTTATGTTCTTCCAATGTATCTAAATCTGGTATAGCCCAAGCATCAAAAATTTCGTGTAAAAATTCTTCCTTTTCGTTTGTCATTGGTCTTGATGGTCTTAAATTCTCGGCTATTACCAATCTTCCACCAGGCTTTAATACCCTGAATGCTTCTTTGTAAAAAAGCGATTTATCAGGTGCATGGCACAGTGCTTCACAAGCCCAAACAACATCAAAACTACTGTCGTCGAATGGTGTGTTTAAATAATCTGCAACTTTAAATTCGGCCCCAGTAATGTTTTGTTTTTGTGCTAGTGCATAGGCAGTATCTACTTGCTTTTGTACTAATGTTATTCCCATTACAGAAGCCTTTCTATTTTGTGCAAGCCACAAACTTGTATTACCTAGTCCACATCCAGCATCTAAAACTTTAGTTCCTTCTTTTACATTTGCCCAATCAGCCAAAACCTCATTTACTCTAAAAATGGCTTCTTCGTGTTTTGTAGCTTTTTCGTCGTAATAGCCAAAATGTAGTGATGGCGTTGTTTTTAAACCCCAGTTCCAAATAAAACTGTAATCAAATTGTGTAGAGTTGTAATAATCTTTAATCTTTTGTTGGTGCTGAGACATTATAATGTGGCTATTATATTTTTATAATTGCAAATGTAATTAGTAGAAAATTGCAGTAATAATTGTTAATTAATAAATGTAAATAAAAAACCCTTTCTGATTACAGAAAGGGTTTTTTATTTAAGAATATATAATTGATTTCAATTATTAACTTTCTTCTTAGTGTTTTGGAGCTTCAGCTGGAGCAGCAGGAGCAGCAACAGTTGTATCTTTTTTAGTTGTATCAACTTTAGGAGCTAATGCAGCTAAAGAATCAGCAGTTGCTTTTTCAGCATTTGCTTTTGCAGTTGAATCAGCAACTGCTTTAGCAGCATCTGCTTCTGCATTGTTACAAGCTACGAAACCTACGATTGCGATTAACGCTAATACTTTTTTCATTTTAATTTGTTTTAGTTTTTTATTTCGGCGGCGAAAATAGTGCTTATTTTTTATTCAGCAAATATTTTTTTACTTTTTCCTAAAGAAAATTCTTATTGGTACACCTTTAAAATCAAAGTTGCTTCTTAATTGGTTCTCTAAATAATTTTTATAAGGCATTTTAATATCGTCGGGGAAATTGGTAAAAAATGCAAATGAAGGTACGTGAGTTGGTAATTGTGTTATAAATTTAATTTTAACAGAATGTCCACGAACAACAGGAGCGTGGTAAGATTCCACCACTTTTAGCATTACTTCATTTAGTTTTGAAGTTGGAATTCTACGGCTTTTAGATTCGAATATTTGCAAACCAATTTCAATAGCTTTAAAAATTCTTGTTTTCTCTTTTGCCGAAATAAATAGAATTGGCACATCAGTAAAAGGAGCCATTTTTTCTTTCAAATTTTTCTCATAATCCCGTGCAGTATTGGTACTTTTTTCCATTACATCCCATTTGTTAACCAATATTGCAACTCCTTTTCCTTTACGTGTTGCCAAACTAAAAATGCTAACATCTTGTGCTGTCATTCCTTTTTCGGCATCAATAACTAATAAACAAACATCAGCTTCATCCATTGCTCTAATAGCACGAATAACAGAATAGAATTCCAAATCATCTTTCTCTTTATTTTTCTTTCTAATACCCGCTGTGTCAATTAATACAAATTCTTTGTTATAAAGATTGTAGTGTGTGTGAATAGTGTCTCTTGTTGTACCAGCAATGTCGCTCACAATAGTTCTTTCCTGTCCTATTAGTGCATTCAATAATGAAGATTTTCCAACATTTGGCTGACCAATAATAGCAAATTTTGGAAGTTCAACTTTTTCGCCTTCATCCTCTTTATCCAGTTCAATTTTTTCGCAAATAGCATCTAGCACTTCTCCTGTTCCACTACCACTAATGCTACTTACATTATATATGGTATCAAAACCTAAACTGTAAAATTCAGTTGCATCTAATTGTCTTTGATGGTTATCAACTTTGTTCACTACCAAATAAACAGGCTTAGATGTTTGACGTAACATTGATGCCATATTTTCATCAAGGGTTGTAATACCACTTGATACATCTACCATAAATATGATAGCATCGGCTTCATCAATTGCTATGCGAACTTGTTTGCGAATTTCAGTTTCAAAAATATCTGTACTGTCTGGTACAAAACCACCCGTATCTATTATATTAAAACTTTTGCCAGTCCATTCTGCAATACCATATTGTCTATCTCGTGTAACGCCACTAACGTCATCAACAATTGCTTTGCGTTGCTCAAGCATTCTGTTAAAAAAAGTACTTTTGCCCACATTGGGTCTACCTACTATCGCTACTGTGTAACTCATTTTTTTAATTTAATCATTCGATCATACGATAAATTACTAATGAAATAATCATCAATAATTTATCATTCATTATTCAACATTATTTAATATCCGTATTCTTTTAATTGCAGTTCATTATCACGCCATTTGGGTTTCACTTTTACAAAGAGTTCAAGGAAAACTTTACGGGAAAGAAAAGCTTCAATGTCTTTTCTGGCAAGGGTTCCAACTTGTTTAATCATAGAACCATCTTTGCCAATTACAATTACTTTTTGTGTTTCTCTTTGAACGATAATGTCTGCCTGAATTTTTACTAAAGTTTCTTTTTCTTTAAATTCATTTACCATTACTGCCACGTGATAAGGAATTTCATCTGCAAATAATTGGTACACTTTTTCTCTAACTAATTCGCCCACAAAAAACTTAGTAGGTAAATCACTTAAATCATCTTCATTATAAAAAGGAACACCTTCTGGTAATAATTCTATAATGGCATTTAATAATTTGGGCAAATGATGCTTGTGTAATGCAGAAACTTTGATTAGTTTTTTTGCATAAGTTTTGCCTTCGAAAAAAGCAGCAGCTTCAGCTATCCTTCCATTATGTGCTTCATCTATTTTATTTAAGATGAGCAAGCAAGGAACATTTAGTTTTAGGGAAGAGAACATTTTATCCAACTCATCAAAATCATCATTAACATCGGCAATTAGTAAAGCAACATCTGCATCTTCTAAAGCACTTTTTACAGCTGCCATCATTTTTTCGTGCAGCTTATACTTTGATTCTATAATACCTGGAGTATCACTAAAAACAATTTGATATTCGTTTTGCTTATTTAAAAATCCTTTAATTCTATGTCTTGTGGTTTGTACTTTAGAAGAAACAATTGCTAGTTTTTCATCTAACAAAGCATTTAATAATGTACTCTTACCTGCATTGGGCTTACCAAAAATATTTACAAAACCTGATTTCATTTACTGCAAATGTAGCCTTTGAAGCCTAAACAAGCGTTCACATCTTTAAAACCAAGTTATTTTGAAACAAATGGATTGTTGTAGAATGGGTTTTTTAAGTAAGAAGTATCAGTTAGTGTTTTTAAAAAACTAATAAGTTGATGGTGTTCTTTTTGAGTTATTTTAAACCCTTCAATAAACTGGTTTTTGCTAGGATGTAATCTGCCATCACCTTTAAATGGTCCATCTTTGATATCTCTGCCTCCTTTTGAATAAGAGTCAATTACATCGTTAATATTAGCTGCACTTCCATCATGAAAGTAAGGTGCAGTAAGCATTATATTTCTTAAGCTTGGTATTTTAAATTTACCAATGTCATCTTTATCATTACTTTCGTTAAACAAACCATTATCATCGTTTGCATATAAACTGTCTTTCCCAATATTGTACAATCCAATGTTTTGATATTTGTTCATTCTTGTAAACTCTGGCTCATCAAAATCGTTTCCACTATGGCATTTTCTACAATTTAATTTATCGCTAAAAAATAATTTTTTACCTGCTAGTTCATCATTTGTAAATTTGGCTTTTCCTTTTACAACTAAATCATATTTAGCATTTTGGAACTTAAATGTTCTAACATAGGTTGCGATAAGATGCTTAACAATATTCCAATCAATTTTTTCAATTTTGCAACTTTTTAAAAGCGTGGCATAGTTTTTATCTATATATACAAATTCTAAAAAATGAATATTGTTTGAATCGTTTCCCATTTCAATTGGGTGAATACCAAATAGGGGAATATTGGATTGTTGTTCTAAACTAACAATGCTTTCTGCTGCCCAGTTATAAGTTTCATTGTCAGCTAAATTAACAAGGGTAGGAGTGTTGCGTTTTACAGCATCGCCCATAGCACCCAAAGGTGTTTTAAAACCATCTGTAAAAGCAAGTTCAGGCAAATGACATGAAGCACAAGATTTTGTGCCATTAACTGATAATCTTGTATCAAAGAAAAGTAATCTGCCTATTTGTGCCTCTGAACT
The DNA here is from genome assembly GCA_049241265.1 of Chitinophagaceae bacterium. Classification (GTDB taxonomy): domain Bacteria; phylum Bacteroidota; class Bacteroidia; order Chitinophagales; family Chitinophagaceae; genus CAIVPM01. The sequence continues at coordinate 64,793 of JBMLRA010000325.1, read as the reverse complement.
GTATGTTTTTTTACTGTTTTTTTTAAATGAAAAACTTAAAAGTAAAATTGAGATTGTAAAAAAAATAAGAATACGAAGTGTTTTCATCAAAATTCCTTATAAAATAAAAAAATATTTAAGCGATACGCAACCAAAATCTTTTCATCTGCGTATGTATCCCTAAATCGAGGGATTTGTAATCCATATTATCATTACCAAATTTGCGTATTCATTTTAAATCTAATAAACAGAATTATGATACTATTTGCTTTTATACTAACAATAATATTTATCACTCTATTACGTGTTTTTAAAATAATTTTAGTAGAAAAACTAGAAGGTAAGTACATACTAAACACATCTAAATTGCAACCAATTGAAATCTATTTCATACAAAAAGAGTTGAATTTTTTTAGAATATTTACCCAACTAAAATTGAAGTATTTATTTTCAACAATTTGTGTTTCTATAGTGTTGTTATTCACAATTTCTGCAAATGTAAGTATTTGGCCCAATGTTAAAGGATTATCACTTGAAGACAAACAGAACAGCATTGCCTTTAGAAATTTTAGAGGAGGTAGTTGTATTAATGAATTTAATTCTCTAAAACCAGCATTGAGTGCAGCGAAAAATAATGAATATGAGATGAAAGATATTATTGGCATTTTAGGTGAACCAAACAATATTAAAGAAAACGGCACTGTTTTGGAATATTCATTATTGCCTGGGAAAGAGGGATGTAAAGGAATTATTAAATTAAATGATAATAGGGTTGTTGACTATTTTATTGAAAATTGTAATTAATGTTTTGTAATATGGAAGGGCTAAGCGTAATTTTCCTTTAATATCAAAAGAGGCTGTTTCATTACCTGAAACAGCCTCTTTTGTGCCCAAGACTGGATTCGAACCAGCACACCCTTTCGAGTACCACCACCTCAAGGTGGCTTGTCTACCAATTTCAACACCTGGGCATTGTAGCAAATTAGGATATGCTACTTAATATAACCTAAAATTTTTAACATACTAGCTGCTGATTGTTCTTTTGCATAAACCCAATCAACTAGTTTGCCATTTTTGTCTTTTTCAATAATAATATGTTTAGGAGACGGTATTAAGCAGTGTTTAATACCGCCATATCCGCTAATTTGATCTTGATAGGCACCTGTATGAAAAAAACCAACATACAAGGGCGTTTTGTTATCAATATCATCTGCTTTTTCTGTAGCAATTTTTGGCAAAAACACCTCGTTTATGTGTTCTTCACTATCGTAGTAGTCATGGCTATCGCAAGTAATTCCCCCTAGTACTACACGATGATATTCATTCTCCCATTTATTAATTGGTAGCATCAAAAATTTCTCACCTATTCCCCAAGTATCAGGTAAAGTTGTAATAAAAGAAGAGTCTATCATATACCAAGTTTCTCTATCGTTTTGTTGCTTTTCAGCAATCACACTGTAAATGTGAGCCATACTTTCTCCTACTGTGAAACTACCAAATTCGGTAAAAATATGAGGCATTGGTACTTTAGCTTTTTTGCAAGCTTTTTTAATATTGCTTACAATTTCATTTATCATAAACTGATAATCATACTCGAAGCCCAAAGAGTGTTTTATAGGAAATCCACCACCAATGTTAATAGAATCTAACTCAGGACAAATTTTCTTTAGCTGGCAGTAAAGGTTGATGATTTTGTTTAACTCACTCCAATAATAAATATCATCCTTAATACCTTTATTTAAAAAAATATGCAGCATTTTAAGTTGAAATTTATGCTCATTACCTTCAATTTCATCAACGTAAAATTCCAAAATATCTTTAGGTCTTATGCCTAAACGAGAGGTGTAAAAAGGAAAACTTGGCTCCTCCTCTGCAGCCACTCTTATACCTAATTTAAAAGGACCTTTAACAGATTTGTAAGCTTTCAACTCTTCTTTGTTATCCAATACTGGTATCACATTTTTAAACCCAGTATTCAACAGTTTAGTAATACGAGAAGTGTAGTTACGCTGCTTAAATCCATTACAAATAATAAATGTTTCTTTATTAATTTTTTTCTTTAAAAAAAGTTGATTTACTATTTCTAGGTCGTAAGCAAAAGATGTTTCAAGATTGATATTGTGATTCAATGCCTCACCAACAACAAAACTAAAATGCGAACTTTTAGTGCAATAGCAGTAATTATAGCTACCCTCGTATTTGTGTTTTTTAAATGCATTGGCAAACATATCTTTTGCCTTATTTATTTGCATTCCAATTTTTGGTAGATAAGTAACCTTTAAAGGAGTACCATATTTTTCTATTAAAGCTTTTAAATCGACACCATTAAACTCTAAATAATCGTTATCGGCAATTTTAAAACCTTCTTGTGGAAAGTGAAATGTTTGCTCTACTAGCGATGTGTAGCTGTTAGTCATTAATTGTAAAAATGTTATAAATTAAAGTTTGTAAAAATAAACGTTTGTTCAAATAAGATGTGTTATTATTTTTTACAATTCTCTTTTTCTGTAATATAAGTTTTACATTATTATTCAGATTTAGGCTTTGTACTAACATTTAGTAACTAATTTTCTTAGCTGAAATACCTTCAATACCATTGTAATTCTGTATAGATATTATATTTTAATTAAAACGTTATGATATAAATAGATATGTGATTATGTCGTATTATATTAAATTGAATTTTATCTCGCCATCCAACCACCATCAACAGTTAAAATTGTTCCATTAATGTAATCAGAAGCGGGTGAGCTTAAGAAAACAAAAGCTCCAGTTAAATCGCTTGGTTGTCCCCATTTATTTGCTGGAATACGAGCAAGGATAGCTGTATTTCTATCAGCGTCATCTCTTAATTGTTGTGTATTATCTGTTGCTATATACCCTGGAGCAATACCATTAACAGTAATATGGTGCTTTGCCCATTCATTACAAAATGCTTTTAACAAAGAAGCGATAGCACCTTTACTAGCAGCGTATCCTGGCACATTAATACCACCTTGAAAACTTAATAAAGAACAAGTGAAAACAATTTTGCCGTAACCATTTTGCAACATTTGTTTACCAATTTCTCTGGTAATAATAAATTGAGAATTTAAGTTAATATCAATGATAGCATCCCAAAATTCATCAGGATGTTCAGCAGCTGGCTTACGTAAAATATGACCAGCATTATTAATTAAAACATCAATTTTAGGATGGTCTTCTTTCACTTTATTTAAGAAAGTATATAACGAATCCCTGTTAGTAAAATCTGCTTGATAAGCATAAAATTTTCTTCCTGTGGCTTCAACAGCCTTTTGCACATCACTACCACTTGCTGCAAGGTTTGCACTAACCCCAATAATGTCAGCCCCTGCATTTGCCAATTCAATTGCAACATCCATTCCAATGCCTCTGTTACATCCTGTAACTAAAGCCAATTTATTATCTACTCTAAAATTTATCATAGTATTTTTTTGTTTGATATGCCACGAATGCACGATTAAATTCAATAAAATAATTCGTGTATTCGTGGCTATTAACTAATTTATTTTAATGCTGAAATATTGATGAAATCCATATCGGTAAAGCTCATATTTTCTCCTGCCATTGCCCATATAAAAGAGTATGCAGCAGTACCAACACCACTATGAATACTCCAACTTGGCGATACAATTCCCTCCTCGTTATTAATGAATAAATGGCGTGTTTCATCTGGCTCACCCATTAAATGTAGCACTCTTTGGTTCTCTGGTAAATTGAAATAAAAATATGCTTCCATTCTTCTGTGATGTAAGTGTGAAGGCATTGTATTCCATAAACTACCAGGTTTGAAATTAGTAACACCTAACATTAATTGACAACTTTTTAATCCATCGGGATGTATGTATTTATTGATAACACGATGGTTGGCAGTCTCACTGCTACCCATTTCTGTTGGTGTTGCATCTGCAGGTTTCATTAGTTGTGTTGGATATTCTTGATGGGCAGGGCAAGAGAAGAAAATAAATTTAGCAGCATTGCTTGCATCGGCACTTGCAAAACTTACTTTTTTATCGCCTTTACCAATGTATAAGCAATCACGATTTTCTACTGTGTGTGCAACGCTATCAACAGTAATTGTTCCAGTGCCTGCAATATTTACAATACCAATCTCTCTGCGAGATAAAAAGAAATCAGATTTTAATTCATCATAAGTCCCTAATGAAAGTGTTGTGTTTACTGGATTTGCAGCACCAATAATCATTCTGTCGTAATGCGTATAAGCACATTCAATTTTATCGGCTTGTACTAATTTATCAAGTAAATAGCGTTCTCTAATTTGTTCTGTACTGTAAGATTTAAAATCTTGTGGGTGTGTTGGGTGAATAACTCTCATTTGTGATTTGTTTTATTTATTTATTACGAATTCGTTTTCTTTTATTGAGCCGCTTTTAGTGAATTTATTTTTTGTTTGAAGATGGATAGCTCGAACAATATCTGTGTAAACAATCAACTGTTTTTCGTTGTTTGAATTGGTGAAAATATTGTTCTCAAAATTGGAATATTGCACTCCATATAATTCAATTAAAGGCTTGTCACTATTGGTGTTTTCGATGGTGTTATTATTAAACCAAAGTCTTGGCCCAAGTGTACTTTCATCATTACCAGTTCGTGCAATATTAATGATAGTGCCTTTGTTGTTGATGAATTTATTCTTGCTAAATACAATATTTTCTGCACTGTAATATCCTTTTTTGTCAGTCTCTTCTTCTGCTGATAAAATATTGATTTTGCAATCGCTGAAGCTACTGTTTTTAAAAACTAAGCTATCAGCATAAGAACCTTTTACAGCCTTAAAAAATGAAGCATTATTTGCAGCCTCATAGAACCTAAAACTACTATTTACAAAAGAAAATTTATAATGATGTACAATACCATTAGTGGGTGATGAGATAAAGTTTGTTGCTTTAATGAAACTACCATTAATATTGGCATTGTTCAAATTTAATGAAGCATTACCTTGAATAATAAATACAGCTTCTTGAGCTTCAGTAATAAATTTAATTTCTTTTTTTTGGGTACTAATAGATATTTGATTATAAATTTTTACAGGGGCTTTTAATTCATAAATAATTCCTGTTAAACTGATATTTATTTTCTTTTTATAGTTGATAGAATCTGCTAGTACTGCAAGTAATTGCTTAGTGTTTGCACATTGAACTTCTGATGGTTTTATAGATTGTTTAATGTCTTCTTTCCAAGTAATCCCTGTTGTTTTTTGAATATTTGTAAGCGATATTGGCAAAGAGTCAAAATTACTGTAACCTATATCATTGCTAAATTCTATGCCCAACCTTAGTTTTGCTTTTTTTTGAAATTCAATATTTGGTTCAAGCACATTTCTATGAATTTTCTTCATTAAACTTGTAAGATTTTTAATCATACCACTTTCATACTCATTTATTTTCATTCTCATAAATCCTAATTCTGCGAATCTTTGACTTGCAGAATTTGAAGCTATGTTATATTGAAAAGTGAACCCTTTGATACTATCAAATTGATAGAATACTGTGGTATCTTTTTTATTATAAAAAACATTGTTTGCAATCAAAACATTTTGGGGTACTTGGCTGCGTTCTTTATCACTTCCTTCACACAAACTAAATGGTGTGCAATTAATAAAACTATTACCAAAAACAACAGCATCTTTTACAGGTAAATAACGATTTGCAGGAGAGTTAGGAACACCATTCATTATAGCTAAGGGAGAACGAAAACTAACACCCTTACATTCATAAAATAAGTTATTTACAACCCAATTTCCTTCGTTAATAATTCTTACGCCACCAGTACCTTCTTTTCCATTTCCAAGGAAAATATTATTGTAAACATTGTTGTTATTTCCGTGCCTTAATGTTACGCAACCTTGGCTTTCTTTGAAAACATTATTCTTAATAATATTTGCCCCAGATTTTATAGAAATAATCTCCGTTTCCCCATCACAATTCTTAAAAAAATTATCACTGATATTTGTGTTTGAATTGAAAGTGCAATGCTGCGAAACCCCTATTCTTATTATCTCTCCTGAATTTGAACCTAGTGGTGGTCGTCCATCAAAATTGTTGTGGTCGATGCTGTGAAAATTCTCCCTACTTTTTTCATCATCTAAAATAACTGCCATTAAAACTCCCAAGTTTTTCTTGTTTCTAAAGGTGCAATGATCGATTCTATTGTGCTTACCAAACAGTGACACCCAATAATCGTCATCCATTCTTTTTGGTTTATTAAAATCATCAATTAAACAATTGGTTACCCTGCAGTAATTAGCAACGGTATTTTTATCACTTTTAAAACTAATGATAGTATTTTCAGGGCTAAAGCCATTTGTAAAATTTAATCCATTAATAATAATATAACTACCACCAATTTTTAAACACGATTTTCCCGAAATAAATACCTTGCCAGCAGTTTCTGCTTTAAACGTAATGGGTTCTTTTTCTGTTCCAATGCAATTCAATTTTATTTTTACGTCGTTCCAAATTCCATTTTGCAAAATAATAATATCTCCAGGTTTTGCTTGTTGTTCTGCTTTTTGTAAATCAAATGAGTTCCCAACTTTAATTGTTGCAGAAAAACAATAGGTTAATGAAAATTGAAATATTAATAATTTGAAATATTTTAACATCTATTATCTTTTTGGAGTAAAATTTTTTTGAGATGATGCTCTAATTACTAATTTAGGTTTTAAAATAATTTCTCTGTCAGACATATCAGCATCATTATTTAGAAGTTCTATAAATAGTTTGGCGGTAACTTTTCCCATCTCAAATGCTGGCAAGTCAACGCTAGATATTTGAGGTGTGGTTAAGGTCGTAACTGGCTCATTGTTAAAACCAACTAATCCAATATCATACGGCATACTTAGGCCTTTTTCTTTAATAGCAAGCATTGCACCAATTGCCATCCTATCTGATATGGTAAAAATTGCATCTGGTCTTTTTCTCATGTTTAGCAATTCTTTAGTTGCCAAGTATGCGTAATCTTGATTAAAATCACAATGAATAACTAAATCCTTATCAAACTTGATTTTGTTTTGTTTAAGTGCCTTTAAATAACCATCCATTCTCTTGTTACTTATATCTAAAGTGTCATAGCCTGCAAGAATTGCAATTCTTTTATAGCCTTGTTCTATTAAATGTTGTGTTGCCTGAAATCCGCCATCTTCATTATCAAGTCTAATTTTAGGAACATTTAATTCATTCAAAACCCTGTCAAACATTACAAGAGCTTTTTTATTATTATGTAGCTTATGTAGATGATCAAACATTTTAGTTTCGCTAGAAACTGATACAATAAACCCATCAACTAAACTAGCACTTAACCTTTTAACATTGAGTAATTCACGTCCGTAGCTTTCATTACTTTGGCATACCATTACAGTGTAGCCTGCTTCTAATGCAACCTCATCAATTCCTTTCACCATTGTTGCTGGTATGTAATCTAAGTTGGGTACAATAACACCAATAGTATGCGTTTGTTGCTTTAATAAACCTAGTGCAAGTTGATTTGGTTGGTAGTTTAATTCTTGTGCTAATGCTAGTACTGCATTTTTTGTTTCAGCTTTTACATCACTCGCATCTCTTAGAGCTCTAGAGACTGTTGATGTTGAGATTCTTAAGATATGAGCAATGTCCTTTATTGTTGTTTGTTTTTCCATATGCAATTTCAAAAATAGTATGTATTTTAATGATTTTCGAAACATTTTGCCGGCAACCTTACCGGCAACGATTTTGCTTTAATCTGTTTTAAATAATTAAAAAATTTAGGTATAACATTGTATTGTACTAAAATAATTCGTAGTTCTTTGAATTTCTTTTAATATTAATATTCTAGTAACACTCATTTATTCAAATATTTTTACAATCAGAAAATTTGGAATATCAAATTATAAATTCAACTTTAAAATTCAGAATATGATTTTGCTTAGCTGCATACAAAGAACAATTATTTTATTAGTTCTATTTTTTTGCACCTCTAACTTAAACGCTCAACATCCCATTGCTTATGTAACTAAAGCTGAAATTAACTTCACAAAACTTAATTTAAACTCCAGTACTTTAATTAAAGAATCTTACAATGAACTTAAATCATCTGTTGATGAATGGATAGATAAAGATATTGATGTGCCTTTACCAAAAGATGCAGCAGGTGGTTACACACATGATAAACATAAGGCCAACTATATATTGATGTTTAATGCTGGGCAACTTTATCTGTTAACTGGAAATGTAAAATATGCTAAGCTAGTTAAGAGCATTTTTTTTAAATATGCAGCCCTAAACCCTACGCTAAAAAATCATCCTCAAGCTACTAGCTCATCGCCAGGAAGAATTTTTTGGCAAGCATTAAATGATGCAAATTGGCTTGTTTATACTGGGTTGGCATTTGATTGCATATATAATTATTTAACACCAAGTGAAAGAAAACAAATTGCAGATGGAGCATTTAAACCTGAGGTAGATTTTTTTACAAAAGATTTAACTAGTTGGTTTAACTTAATACATAATCATGCTGTGTGGGCATGTGCTGGTGTAGGGATTGTTGGTATAGCAACTGATAATCAAGATTATGTTGATATGGCATTATATGGTGCAGCGAAAGATAAAAAAGCAGGATTTATTGCACATTTAAATGGCTTATTTTCTCCAGATGGATATTATAATGAAGGTCCATATTATACAAGGTACGCTGTATTGCCATTTTATCTTTTTGCAAATGCGATTAATAATTCAAAACCTAATTTAAAAATATTCGAACACAGAAATCAAATATTAAAAAAAGCTTTAGAAGGTGCATTACAACAAACAAATTTAAATGGAGGTTTTTACAGTTATAATGACGCACTTAAAGAAAAAACATTTACCTCGAATGAAGTAGTTGTGGCTTTGAACATAGCTTGGCAGGTATATGGTGCTAGTACTTCTTACTTACCAATAGCAAAAATTCAAAATAGGGTTTTGTTGAGTAAAGGTGGCGTTCAAATAGGAATGCAACTTGATAAAAATAAGAATATTCCTAAGTATTACACATATAAAACTATAGAATTTACAGATGGTGCCAACGGAAATGAGGGTGGTGTTTGTGTAATAAGAAGTGGAAAAAACAAAGACCTTACAACGCTGATTTACAAGTATAGTTCGCATGGATTATCACATGGACATTATGATAAATTAAATATTAATTTATACGATCAGGGTAACGAGATTTTACAAGATTATGGTGCTGCAAGATTTATAAATATTGAACAAAAATGGGGTGGTAGGTATTTGCCAGAAACCAAAACGTACGCTCAGCAAACAATTGCACATAACACCATAACTGTTGATGAAACAAGCCATTTTGATGCTAAAGAATCTGTCAGTGAAAAGTATCATTCTGAGAAGCTTTTTTCAAATATTAATGATGAAAATGTGCAGGTTGTTTGTAGTAAAGATGATAAAGCCTATAAAGATGTTATTCTACAACGTAGTTTATATATGATAAAGTTGCCCGATGCTACCAAGCCCGTTATTATTGATTTTTTTAAAGCATTATCTGCAAACCAACACCAATATGATTTGCCATTCAACTATTTAGGTACTGTAATAAGCACTAATTTTAAATATAAAACATTTGAGAATAAAACAACTACCTTAGGTACCAAAAATGGTTATCAGCATTTATGGAAAGAAGCAGAAGCTTCTATTGATAAGCCTTTTAAGCAGTTTACATTTTTAAATGATAAAACATTTTACACCATTTCTTCTTCTACAAGCGATTCTTCAAAAGTTTATTTCACAAGAATTGGTGCTAATGATCCTAATTTTAATTTAAGAAGAGATCCATCTTATATTATTAGAACAAAGGGGACAAACCAAACCTACATTAATGCTATTGAAATACATGGTAATTTCAGTTCAGTTAATGAAGTGGCAACAAATTCTTATTCTGCTGTTTCTAGTATCAATAAATTACAAGATGATGAAAATTATTTAGCAGCAGAAATAAGTATACTCAATAAAAAATTATTTGTAATTCAATCAAACAATAATTTCAGTAAAACAGAAAAACATTCGATTTTAGTAAACGATAAAAAAGTAAATTGGGTAGGTCCGTTTGTTGTTATTTATGATAATACACAACTTAACAAGAATTTGTAAAAAAGAATTAATATATCTGAAAAGAGGCTGTCTTGTAATGAAGACAGCCTCTTTTATTATTGCTCTAACTTAAATAAACTATCAACAAACTCCTTTTTATCAAATATTAAAAGGTCGTCAATTTTTTCGCCAATACCAATAAATTTAACTGGTATTTTAAATTGATTTGCTATAGCTAGCACTACACCACCTTTTGCAGTACCATCTAGTTTCGTAATAGTTAAAGAAGAAACATCTGTGGCAGCTGTAAAATGTTTAGCCTGCTCCAAAGCATTTTGTCCTGTGCTACCATCCAAAATTAACATTACTTCATGTGGTGCATCAGGAATAACTTTTTTTATAACACGTTTAATTTTACTAAGTTCATCCATTAAATGTGCTTTGTTATGCAATCTGCCAGCAGTGTCAATTATTACAATGTCATTGCCTTTTGCTACAGCACTTTGTACAGTGTCAAAAGCTACTGCACTAGGGTCGCTGCCCATTGCTTGTTTTACAATTTGAACACCAACTCGTTCGCTCCAAATTGTTAGTTGATCCACAGCTGCTGCTCTAAAAGTATCTGCTGCACCAAGTACTACATTATGCCCAGCTTTTTTGTAGTTATAAGCTAATTTTCCAATGGTGGTGGTTTTGCCAACTCCATTAACACCCACAACTAAAATTACATAAGGCTTCTTATTACTAGGAACTTCAAAATTTTTGTATGATGAATCATCTGAGTCAATTAAAACATTTTGAATTTCTTCTTGCAGTATTTTGTTTAATTCAGATGTGCCAAGGTATTTATCCTCTTTAACACGCTTTTCAATTCGTTCAATAATTTGTATAGTGGTATCTACGCCAACATCTGCACTTACAAGTGCTTCTTCTAAATTGTCTAAAACTTCTTCGTCAACAGTAGTTTTGCCAGCAATAGCCTTTGTAATTTTCGAAAAGAAACCTTCTTTGGTTTTTTGTAAACCTGCATCTAAATTTTCTTTTTCTTTTTTCCCAAATAGTTTATCAAAGAAGCCCATAATATCTTGGATTTACTTTTTAATAATTTAAAAATCGTGGTGCAATGTAGTATAAACGAAACTAAAAAAGCTCTCCCGATTATATCAGAAAAGCTCTTTAATTAAGTTTAATAGCTAAAACTATTTAGCTGCTAAAAATTCAGCAACTTTATCTTTATGTATAATAGTATCTTTAAAAGTATAAGCACCTGTTTTTGGGCTACGAATACTTTTAATTACTTTTGTCCAGTTTTTTGCCTCTGCTGCTGCTTTTAAATCTTTTACTTTCGCGTTCTTTGAAGCTGCTTTTGCCATAATGTATTATTTTATTTCAAACGATTAAGCCTGAAAATGATTATTTAATTTCTTTGTGAACAGTTACTTTTTTAAGAATTGGGTTAAATTTTTTCAACTCTATTCTTTCTGGAGTATTTTTTTTATTTTTTACAGTGATGTAACGACTTGTTCCAGCCTGACCACTTGTTTTGTGTTCGGTACACTCTAATATTACCTGAACTCTATTTCCTTTTTTTGCCATTGTTATACTTTTTTTGGTACTTGAACCAGTTTAAACAAATTTAGATTTTAGAACCAGCGGCTCTCATATCTTTAATTACACTTGCTAATCCGTTTTTGTTAATTGTACGAATAGCTTCTCCAGAAACTTTAATTGTAACCCAACGATCTTCTTCGGCAAAGAAGAAACGTTTAGTTTGTAAATTAGGTAAAAATCTACGTTTAGTTTTAATGTTAGAATGCGATACACTATTACCTACAATTGGCTTTTTTCCTGTAACCTGACATACTCTTGCCATAATTAATAATTTTATATCCGATTTTTTCGGATTGCAAAAGTAGGGGAGTAGTTTTAAATAGCAACATTTAATTGATATTTTTTTTTAAATTTTATGCACAAATATCAAAATTAACTGTCAAATCAATTTTATCTATTCTTATTCTTCTGAATTTTTAAAAATTCTTCTTTGTTTACCATAATACCACCCTTGCTCGGTATCAATATGTTGTTCGTTTCAATTTGCAAATCAATAGCTATAATAGCTATACCCTTTTTGGGATAGTATGTTTCTAAAATGGTTCCTGGTAAACTGCTATCTCCATCACAAGAAAGGTTACATTTAAAATTTTCGGTGTACCAGACTATTACTTCTGGTTCTCCATCTTTTAATAAAGATGCTTGTTTGCAAGGATAGCCTAAAACTAGTTTTGTATCTTCAGACAAATTCCAGGCTTTTTGCTTGTTTTGAATATTGTCTTTTACAAAAAAGTTTTCATCTTTCCATTCAACTGCTTCAATATTAATACCTTGTGCGTAGTTACAATAGTTCGCATTAGGAATGAATGCTTTTCCGGGTGTTTTATTTCTTCTACTTTTTCTAATTGCTTTAACTGTATACTCATCTTTGTCTTCGAAGCTTTCTGCTGTTTCGTAAGATGTAAGTGTATCATTAATGATAAATTCTTCAATTGAAAATTTACCAGACCATTTTATTGGATTATTCGGTTTTAAATAATCTGCTAATGAGCCTTTTATACCCCCCTTTTTATATAAAATTGATAGTTTAGTTTGAGCATAAGTATTATTACTACAAATTGAAATAGTAATAACAATCAATAGTAAGGTTTTTGTAAATATTTGTTTTCGCATGCTGTTTTTTTAAGTTGGTGAAGATATTAGCTGAGATAATTTTAGCAAAATAAAGATTAGTTAATGTTTAATTTGCTAAAAAAATATGAAATCGGATATAGAGATTGCTAAAGAAAGTACGATGCAGCATATTGTTGAAATAGCAGCTAGTGTTGGAATTGCAGATGAGCAATTAGAATTATATGGGAAATATAAAGCTAAAGTGAATTTCGAGTTTGATGAATCAAAAATTTCTAAAAACAATCTCATTTTGGTTACAGCTACAACACCCAATAAAAGTGGTTCAGGCAAAACAACTACAAGCATTGCCTTGGCACAAGGTTTAAAAGCAATTGGTAAAAAAGCGATATTAGCTTTGCGAGAGCCATCTCTTGGACCTTGTTTTGGAATGAAAGGTGGTGCAGCTGGTGGAGGGTATTCACAAGTGCTGCCAATGGAAGATATTAATTTGCACTTTACTGGAGATTTTCACGCTATAACAAGTGCCAATAACACATTAGCTGCACTTATTGATAATTACAGATATTTTAATAGGGGAACTGCAAAGGATTTGAAAACTGTTTTATGGAAGCGAGTTTTAGATGTTAATGATAGAAGTTTAAGATATATTAATACAGGCTTAAATGGAAATTCTAATGGAATTCCTACAGAAACTGGTTTTGATATTACACCAGCAAGTGAAATAATGGCTATTCTTTGTTTATCAAATAATTTAGAAGATTTAAGAACTAAAATTGATAATATTTTAGTTGGATATACTTACGATAATCAACCATTTTTTGTTAAAGATTTAGAAGTAGGTGGTGCTATAACTGTTTTGTTAAAAGATGCAATTAAACCCAACCTTGTGCAAAGTATTGAAGGGAATGCAGCTTTCTTACACGGTGGGCCATTTGCTAATATTGCCCATGGTTGTAATAGTATTATGGCAACTAAAGCTGCTATGCAATTTGGCGATTACACGATTACCGAAGCAGGATTTGGTAGCGATTTAGGTGCAGAGAAATTTTTGAATATCAAATGTCGTGCAGCAGGAATTACGCCTAAAGCAACTGTATTGGTTACAAGTACTCAAACATTAAAATTGCACGGTGGTATTGATGAAAAAAATATTAAGCAAGCCAATATTGATGGATTAGTAAAAGGGTTTGCTAACTTAGACAGACACATTGAAAGCCTTCAAAATTTTGGGCAAACAGTTGTTGTGGCTGTTAATAAATTTAATTTTGACACAGAAGAAGAATTGCAAATACTGCGTGAACATTGTGAAAAAAGAGGAAGTATATTGGCTATTAATGATGGCTTTGCAAATGGTGGACAAGGTGCAATTGAACTTGCAAATAAAGTGGTAGAAGCAATAGCTAATAAGCCTTCTAAACCTATTGTACACACCTATCAACTGCAAGAAACCGTGCCAGAGAAGTTAACTGCAATTGTACAAAAGGTATACAAAGGAGCTGGTATTGTTTTAGGCAAAAATGCACAAACTCAATTAAGAAAAATCAACGAAATGGGTTTTAATAATCTGCCTGTTTGTATAGCAAAAACACAATATTCGTTTACAGATGATGCAACCAAAACTGGGGTGGAGCAGGGTTTCACCATTTTTTTTGATAATTTAGTGTTGAATGCAGGTGCTGGTTTTATTGTTGCAGTTGCTGGAGAAATAATGCGTATGCCGGGTTTGCCTAAAATTCCTCAAGCAAAGTTTATTAATATTGAAAATGGCGAGATAGTTGGATTGAGCTAGTTTTTTGAAATCAATTCAATACAAAAAAAACATAATGAAACAACGCATTTTACTAACAACACTTAATGCTAAATACATACACGTCAATTTAGCAATTCGCTTGTTATATGAACTGAATAAAACTGATGAACGCCTTAGCTGGAAAGAGTTTGCCATTAAGGAAGATAAACAAACTATTGCAAATTATTGTAGCCAATACGATGTGGTTTGCTTTAGCTGTTATATATGGAATATTACACAAACAATTGAAGTGTGTAAGTTGATAAAATCAATAAATCCAGCAATTAAAATTTTGCTTGGTGGACCAGAAGTGAGTTACGATTGGCAAGATGTAATACAATTACCTTGTGTGGATTTTATTATTACAGGCGAAGGAGAAATTCCTTTTGCTAAATTTTTAAAACAATATCCCAATGTTGAAACCATTGCCAATATTGCATTTAAGAAGAATGGTGAAATTTGTTACCACAAGTTTGTAGAGAATTTTGATTTGAATTTATACGAACACACCAATCCTTATCAAAATGATGATGCTACTACATTTTACAACAGGGTTTTATATATTGAAACATCTAGAGGCTGTCCATATAAATGTGAATTTTGTTTAGCTAGTTTAGATAACAAAGTTCGTTACTTGCCCATCAATCACATTAAAAATAATTTGTTGTATTTAATGCAATATGGCAAAGTGATTAAGTTTTTAGATAGAACTTTTAATGTTAAAAAAGATTTTACCCTAGATATCTTTCAATTTATTCTTGATAACGCCAAACCTGATAATGTTTTTCAGTTTGAAATTACAGCAGATATTTTGCATCCCGAAATAATGCAATTCATTATTGATAAAGTTCCTAAAGGAATGTTCAGGTTTGAAATTGGCATACAAACAGTTAATCAAAAAGCAAATTTAGAAGTAGGTAGAAAACAGAATTTTGATAAAACAAAAGGTGTTATTCTCCAACTAAAAAACTATGTAGAAATGCATTTAGATTTAATAGTTGGGCTGCCACTTGATTATTGGGACGACATAAAATACAGCTTTGAAGAGGTGTTTAAATTATTTCCTCCTGAATTGCAATTGGGATTTTTAAAGTTTTTAAAAGGCACGCCAGTTCGTGATAAACACGAGCAATATGGCTATGTTTTTGATACTGTTGCACCTTATCAAATCATTAAAAGCAATTTTTTAAGTGAGCAAGAATTAGCAAATATTGTAAAGCTAGAACACGCATTGGAAATTTATTGGAATAAACGTCGTCTTGGTAATACTTTAGAGTATGTTACTATCAATTATAGCATATTTGATTTTTTACTTGGCTTAGGAAAACACTTTGAAAAAAAGAGCAGTTTTTTTGAATATACTCTTAACGATTTGTATCAATTTGCAAGTGAATATATTGACCAAAACTTTGATGACGATGTTATTGTGCAGCAATTATTAGCAATTGATTATTACTTACAACACAAAATAAAACCTGCTCCAAAGTTTGTAAATGAGCTTAACAAAAAGGCTAAATTTGAAATACTTGAGCTGCTAAAATTGCCACATCATAAGTTAAGATACATTGTTATTGAAATTGATTTTAATTATGATGTTTATCTTGCAAATCAACATATCGATAAAACTAAAAATGTAATGATTATTGAATACAATGGAACAAGCAAATCAAGATATGTTGGCTGTTACCAAAATATTTCGATGGTGTTTTAAATAAATCTGTTTGTTATGAAATGTTGTTTAATTAAAACACCAATTTTTCTGGTAAACTATATTTTCTACCTGCATTGATTCTTTTTAAATATACCATTACTGGATTAAAATAATCAACCATTGGTTTTGCACTCATATTGCTATGAATACTGGTTTGTAGCAATTCTTTCCAATCAACACTAGCACCTTTGCTCATTACAGATTTTAAAAAATTACCAACTTCTTTATTGCCCCAATAATTGGTAGCGTGTGGGTCTTGATGCAAAATGTTTTTTGCTATGTAATTATGAAATTGAAATACCAAAGCATTGGCAAATGAGTAATCATAATACTGAGCAGCATCGTCTATTATGTGTGTTTTGGTTGCAGCATCGCAATATTCTTCTCCACGATTTGTAGGAGGCACAATGCCTTGAAATTTTTTAACCATAGCCCACCACTCTTTGTTATAATCATTTGCTGAAAGATTTTTAGTGTAAAGTTTATGCTCAAACTCTGTCATAACACCACTTCCCCAAGGAATACGAATAATGTAATCTAAAGCATCTTTTAATAGTTTTAAGGTGTCGTTTGATGCTTGTCCTTTTTGAATCAAACCCAAATTTTCAAGGAAAGGTTTTTGCAAAGATGCTAAACCAATCATTGTTCCAAATGCCTCATGATAACCACGATTAGCTCCTGCACGCAACACCATTGGAATTTTTGGAGTACTGTAAGATTGAAAGTAATAAATATGTCCATATTCGTGCAACACAGTGCCCCAATATTCTGTTGTTGGTGTAATGCTTTGTAATGAACGTAAATCGTTGGCTAAATCAATGTGCCAAGCAGATGCGTGATTGTTTTTTGTATAACCTGCATTGGCTGCAACTGGGTATAAACTACTTTTCTCCCAAAAGGTTTTTGGCAAAGGGTTAAAGCCAAGCGATGTGTAAAATTCTTCTCCTTTACGTGCCATCCACTCAGCACCTTTTTGTTTTAAAACACCATCAATATTCAAAGACTGAACATCAACCAATTCACTCCAATCTTGTCCCCAACGATTAGGCAACCAATGTGCAGGTAAATATTCTGGAACATTCTGATTAAATTTCTTTGCTAATTCATATTTTGCCCAAGTATGTAACTCTCTGTATAAAGGCCAAGATTCTGTAATAAACTGACGAGTAATTTTAAGAATTTCATCAGCACTTAAACCATATTCTTTCGCTTGATAATCAAAAAAATCTTTGTAGCCCAAAGGTGTAACACTCGCATTGCGTAATTGGCGTAAACTATCTAAACCTGTCTTTAATGTTTTACCAACTTCTTTACTAGCTTCCCATACTTTCTGTCTTTCCTCTAAATTATTACTGCTCGATAAAATACTATCAACATAACCAGTGGTAATTGCTTTGCCATCTACATTAAAATTAAAACTATATAATTTAGATGTAGTGGCGTTTTCTGTAGAAATTCTTTTATCAACAATATCAGCTGCAATTTCAGGATTATTGCCTGCATTAAACAAGATAGCTGCAAACTGTGTAGCTTGCAATTTGGTAAGTTGTTTTTTACTTGAAAGATATTTTTTTGCAGCATCAATATTTACATTGCTACCAGTAAATTTTGCAAATGCTTTACCTGCCTCATCAGCAATAAATTGCGACATTGTATCGCCTTTAACAATATGTGTAAGCATATTCCATTGTGCTAAACTGCTTGCGGTGTATAGCTTTTGATACTCTTTATTGTACCTATCTAAAAAATTTTGTGCTTGTTTTTGAATTGTTGTTTGCTGTGCATTTCCCCAAATTATAATGCCACAAAGCAGTAGGGTAGTAGTTATTTTTTTCATCGTAAGATATGTTTATTTAAAGCGTAATTACTCGTTCTGTTTTGCTACTTTCTATAGCAGCCTCAATAATCTTCATCACATTTAAACCATCTGTTGCAGTAACAGGTTCTTTGGTATCGTTAGCTATTGATTGATAAACCCCATCATAAAAATCATAGTAGTTTCCTTGCAACGATTTGATATGTTCTCTGATTAACTTTCCATCTTTTGTGTAATGAATAATGCCAGCATTGTCTTTATCTTCTGTCCCCCATTTACTCAAATTAGGTTTTTTGCCAAGCTGTAACTGAGTTTCCTGCACGTCGCCACGAGGTTTTACAAAAGAACCATTTAATCCGTGTACTTGATAAGCAGGCACAGGTTCCTGAACAATATACCCAGCTTTTAGTCTTGCCCTCATTGTTGGGTAATACAACAAAATTTCAAAATAATCATCAACAGATGTCGTAGGGCGTGTCATTCTTATATCTGCAAAAACCTTTGTTGGCATTCCAAATAAACACAAAGCTTGGTCTATAACGTGTGGGCCTAAATCCAATACAATACCAGCACCAGCACCTGGTACTTCTTTATGTTTTTTAGTAGATAGGTTAAGGTTGAATCTATCAAAATGAAATTCAGCTTCATTAATTTCACCAAGTAATCCATCATTAATAACCTGTTGTACTGTTTTAAAATCACTATCCCATCTTCTGTTTTGAAAAACAGCTAATTTTCTTTCAGCTTGTTCTGCCAAAAATTGCAAGCCCGATGCTTCACCAACTGTTGTAGTAAAAGCTTTTTCAACAACCACATGTTTATCTTGCATTAAAGCTTGTTTGGCAAATTCGTAGTGTGTGCTAGTTGGTGTGTTTACAATTACTAAATCAATATTATCATTTAATAATTCTTCGTAAGTATCGTAGCTTTTTGCTTTGGGATAATGCTGTTGTAAAAGATTACTAGTTCGTTCCCATGCACCCACAAATTCAAAGCCTTCGTGCAATTGAATAAATGGAGCGTGAAAAACTCTTCCACTCATTCCAAAAGAACATAATGCTGTGCGAATTTTTGCCATTGTTTGAATATGTTTTTTTTAATCAGATAACTAGTGCAGTATTTAAAAAGCGTTGAATTACTTGTTATAGTAATTATAAACTACCATCTAGCAATTAGTTTTAAATTCAACATTCTTGGTGTTAGTCTGTTAGGTATAGAAAATACATTGTTTTGAAAGTCTTTAATCATCATATAGCTAATGGTATTTTGCCTGTCAATAACATTAAATAATTCTAGGCTGGCCCAAATACTGCTGAATTTTCTAAAAGGGGAGTGGCTTCTTCTATTTGTTTTTGAGCCATCTAAAAGCATTGCAGCAAAGCCCATATCTATTCTTAAATAAGGGTCAATAATTAAAGCATTTCTATATTTCACACTACCTGTAATGTTGTAAGGTAAGTTGCTTCCATAAATACCACTCAAGTACACCTTTACGTTTTTATTAGTACTTAAATAATCTTGAAAAAATAAACCCACAGTAAATAGCCTGTCAGTTGGACGACGTAAGTAACCTGTTTGGGTTGTAGTACTGTCTGCAATTTTTTGATCTTGTGTATAAGGTGTAATTGCTTGTCCTGCTGCATTATAGTATGTTTGATAGCTGAAGTTATCAATTTTTTCTTTGGTTTGCATAATACCTATACTCAGCCAACTTTCAGCATCTTTAACAAGCTCGGCATACAGTCTAGTTTCAATTCCATAAGCATAAGCCTTAGCATTATTTTCACCAAAATATCTAACACGAACGTTATCTAAATCGTAGGGCACAACATTGGTCATTGTTTTATAATAAACTTCTGTCGTTACCCTTGCTGGGCGGTTCATCCAGTTAAAATTATAATCAAACCCTGCACTAAATTGCCAACTTTCCTGTGCTTTTAATTTGGTGTTCAAAGAGCCATCAGGTCTTCTCATTTCTCTGTAAAATGGGGGTTGGTTATAAGAACCTACAGAGGCTTTTAAAATTACATTTTTCTTCCAATTTTTGGGTTTGTACGATACGCCAAAACGGGGTGATATCAACATTTGATTGTTGAGTGTGTTAAAGTTGTAGCGAACACCCAGATTAATAATAAAGTCGTTTGAATCTTTTAAAACAATGTTATCTTGAAAGTATCCTGTGGTTCTTGTAACGTTAATATCAGCACTGCTTTTTAACACTTTATTCAATGCTAGTAATGAAGGATTGTAAGGCAATGAATAACCAGCACTATCATTGTATTCCCATTCATTTAATTTATCTTGAATGCGTTGTTGTTCAATACTTACACCCCATTGTATGTGATGGTTTTTGGTATCAATATTTCCTTTTTGTGTAGCTGTTAAAACAGATACGTCTAATGTGTTTCTAGAAAAGTTTTGAAATACACCGGCACCTAATGGATTTGTAATTAAGCCAAATGTTGTATTAGATTTATCGAAATCTCTTTCACCAAAAAGATAAGCACCTAAAATATCAACATTTTCACTTTCTTTATTATTAAAATAGCTTAACAAATATTTTAATCGCAAATTTTTGGTTGGTTTATTGGTTGCTGCAAATCCTAAGAATCTTGTGCTATAAGCATCCTTTTCCATTCCTTGAAAATAAATATCAATACCAAGATTAGCAGAGAAAACTGGCGTAAATACCGATGTTGAAAGTTTAGCTTCTTCTGGTATTAATGTAAATTTTGTAGATGATGTATTAGCAAATAATTCTAAATTCCAAGTACTGTCAATCGTATAATTCAGTAATGCCTGCACATCGCTTGATGAGGGTACATAGTTTCCCTTTGTTTCTTGGCTTCCTAACAAGTTTCTATTGCTTCTGTTACGTACACCAAACACATAACTCAATTTTTTGTTGTTGGTTACTCCTTCCAAATGAAATCCTTGTTCTAATAATCCAATATATGCAGAACCACCAAATGTTTTTGGTTTTTTATAAGTTATGTCTAAAACACTACTCATTTTATCTCCATATTTTGCCTGAAATCCACCCACGTAAAATTTAACATTTCCGGTTAATTCAGGGTTAATAAAACTCAAACCTTCTTGTTGACCATTTCTTATTAAATAAGGACGATATACTTCAAAATCGTTTACATAAATTAAGTTCTCGTCATAACTGCCACCACGTACAGAGTATTGAGATGTAAGTTCAGAAGCACTTCCAACAAAAAATTTTAATAAACTTTCAATGCTATTATTAGGTGAAGGGTTTAACAATGCTGCATTAGGATTAATGGCTATTGATCCACTTTGTCGTTGCTCATAATTACTTTTAACAGTAACATCAACTAGTGTGTCGGTGCTCTTTTGTAATTTGATGGTTATTTTTTCAACTTCTGTATATCTTAAGTTGAAATTTTTTTGAACCGATTTGTAGCCAGCCGAAGAGAATATGAGTGCTATTAACTTATTTGCAGGAATAGTTATTTTAAAATATCCTTTGTCGTCGGCAATTGTTCCTTCTTCTTTTGTCAAAATTCTGATTGTTGCACCAGCAAGTGCGTTATCATCTTCATCAACAATTCTACCTTTTACAGTAGCATTTTTTGTTTGTGTAAAAGCTATAACTGGAAAAAAAACGATACAAAATATTAAGAATCGCATTGATTAAATTTAAAGTGGCAAGATAAGGCAATGCAAATAAAGTCAATAGTTTTGCTTTTAAAATGGTTATGTAATATTTAGTAAATATTCTTTTAAAGTTCTACTAAAGGCGTTTAGTTTTGTTTTGAATTCCCATTAATCATAAAACAGCATTTTCATTTATTATAAATATGGATACTTCTAATCAAACATTTGCCTCAATAATTACCATTGGAGACGAGCTTTTAATTGGCCAAGTAATTGATACTAACAGTGCTTTTATTGCACAAGAGTTAAATAAAATAGGCATAGCAATAAAACATAGAATAGCTGTTGCTGATAGTTGGGAGGATATTTGGCAGGTGTTGGATAGTGAAAGTCAACAATCAAAGATTATTATTATTACTGGTGGTTTGGGTCCAACAGCAGATGATATTACAAAACCACTATTGTGCAAATATTTTGATGGTAAAATGATTGTTCATCAAGAAACATTAAAACAAATTACCCATTTTTTTGAAAATGTTTTAAAACGACCAATGATTGAAAGAAACACCAAACAAGCTGAAGTGCCAGATGTTTGTTCTGTGTTGCAAAATGAAGTAGGTACAGCACCAGGAATGATGTTTGAAAAAAATGGCGTATTGTTTTTTGCTTTGCCCGGTGTGCCTCATGAAATGAAATGGTTAATGTACCATCACGTAATTCCTATTTTATCTAAAAATAACATTAGTGAATTTATTGAGCATAGAACATTGTTGACTGCTGGAATAGGAGAATCTTTTTTAGCAGAGAAGCTAGTTGATTTTGAAGAGGACTTACCAACAAATATTAAATTAGCCTATTTGCCAAACTATGGAATGGTAAGGCTTAGACTAACAGCCATTGGAAATGAATTGGAAGGATTGAAACAAAACATCAATAAACATTTTTTTGAACTTAAAAATTTAGTCAATGAATTTTTAATTACAGACGAAGACGATACATTGGAAGTTGTAGTTGGAAAACTGCTAAAAAGTAATAATCAAACATTATCAACAGCCGAAAGTTGTACAGGTGGTTATATAGCTCATTTATTAAGTTCTGTACCAGGTTCTTCTGCATATTATGAAGGCAGCGTAGTGAGTTATTCTTATTCCGCAAAAGAGAATTTATTAAATGTTAATAAAAATACTTTAGAAAAATTTGGTGCAGTTAGCGAAGAAACTGTTACTGCAATGGTTAAAGGTGTTTTGCAAAGATTGAATACTGATTTTGCAATTGCAGTTAGTGGTATTATGGGACCAACAGGAGGCACAGATGATAAGCCTGTAGGAACAGTTTGGATTGCAGTTGCATCAAAAGATAAAATAGTATGCAAGCAAATGAAATTTAGATTTGATAGAGAAAAAAATATACAATTAACAGCTTCAAGTGCTTTATTAATGCTACGTGAATTAATTGTGGATAAACCGTGATTAAAGGTATAGACAATGTTAATTACTTTTACCTCCAAATTTTATTACGTCTATTCAACTAACATTGCTTTAAGTTTTAAATCTTGAATAGTATTTTTTAACAAATTTTATAAAAAATTATATGGCAATTGCTGAGTTAATTATGCCTAAAATGGGCGAAAGTATAATGGAAGCAACAATCTTGCGTTGGCATAAACAAGTTGGTGATTTTGTAAAGATGGATGAAACCATTTTAGATATTGCTACCGATAAAGTTGATAGTGAAGTGCCATCAACAACTGAGGGTGTAATTACAGAATTATTATACAACGTAAATGATGTAGTGCCTGTAGGTAGTGTGTTAGCAAGAATAAATACAGAAGTTGCTGTTGCAACCCCACAACAAGAAACTCCTCCCGTTGTTGAAACCTATTACCAGCAACCTGAACCAGCTTTCGTTGCAGAACCTGTTTATCACCAACCTGAGCCAGTGTACGCAGCACCTACACAAGAGTTTATCCCTTTTGTTCCAGCAGCAGCTCAACAAACTAGTTTTGCCCCTAACAACAACCGTTTTTTCTCGCCATTAGTATTAAATATAGCTAATAGCGAAGGTTTAAGTTTAAGTGAATTAGAAAGAATTACAGGTACAGGTGCCGATGGAAGAGTTTCAAAAAAAGATGTGCTACAATATATAGCTGATAAACGTGCTGGAAGAGTTTCAACTTTTATTCCTCAGCCTACACAAAATTATACAGTACCAGTTGAACCAAATTTTGTCCCATTTGTTGAAGAACCAGTTCAACAAAAACAAGATGTAACACATTATCCAATTGCTGAAACAGTTGTTGCTGCAGCTGCATCAACATTTGTAGTTGAAGAATTTACGCATCACACTCCTGAAAACAATAATACTGTTGAAGACGTTTCTATTCCTCATACTGAAATTGAAATACCAGTGCAAGAACCTTCTTCTAGCGTTGTTGAAGAGTTGCAATCAACTTCTTATGCTGCTGCTGAAACAGCAGAAGATTTACACGTAGAAACACCTCAACAAGAAATTGTAGCACAAGTTGTTCAAGAGCCTACAATTCCAGTTGTAGCGGCTAAAGCAACTGAACCAGAATTCAACCCTGCATTGTATAAAAATGCTGAAATAGTTGAAATGGATAGAATGCGTAAGCTGATTTCTAAGCATATGGTCAATAGTGTACAAACAAGTCCACACGTGACAAGTTTTACAGAAGCTGATGTTACAAATATGGTAACTTGGAGAACAAGTATTAAAGAAGAATTTGAGAAAAGAGAGGGTATGAAAATAACCTTCACTCCAATGTTTATAGAGTGTATTTTAAAAGTTATGAAACGTTATCCAATTATCAACAGTTCTGTTGTTGGTGATAAAATCATTATGAAGAAAGATTTTAATATTGGAATGGCTACAGCATTACCAAGTGGTAATTTAATAGTTCCAGTTATTAAAAATGCTGCTGATATGAGTTTTATTAGCTTAACAAGAAGCGTAAATACACTAGCTGATAATGCCAGAAATGGTAGATTAAGTCCAGATGATGTAACTGAGGGAACTTTCACATTTACAAACGTTGGTACATTTGGTAGTTTAATGGGAACACCAATTATAAACCAACCACAAGTGGCAATCTTAGCAGTTGGTGAAATAAAAAAACGCCCTGTTGTTGTAGAAACTGACAAAGGAGATTTTATAGGTATTCGCCATATGATGTATTTATCTCTTAGCTACGACCATAGAATTATTGATGGAAGTGTTGGTGCAAGTTTCTTAAGTGATATTGCAAAAGAATTAGAAGCTTGGGATGTTAATCGCCAGCTTAAATATGTGGTAAAAGAATGGTATGTAGAATAAAATAATTAGCAATAAATAATGGGCTGTCTTTTAAGGCAGCCCATTTTATTTTAACCAATTTAAGTATCTATCCACGGCAAATAATATTTATTTAAAAATGAAAAAAGTTAAATAAATAAACCGCATCAAACCCCTACTTTTGCATCAATTTATAATATATGGCAGTACTAGTTAATAAAAATTCAAAAGTTATTGTTCAAGGTTTTACTGGAACAGAAGGAACTTTTCATGCTACACAAATGATAGAGTATGGAACTCAAGTTGTAGGAGGAGTAACACCAGGAAAAGGTGGTTCAACTCATTTAGATCGTCCAGTGTTTAATACAGTTGCAGATGCTGTTAAAACTACTGGTGCTAATGTTAGTATTATTTTTGTGCCACCTGCGTTTGCTGCAGATGCTATAATGGAAGCTGCTGAGGCTGGGATTGCTTTAGTGGTTTGTATTACAGAAGGTATTCCTGTACAAGATATGGTTAAAGCTAAAAATTATTTACAAGGTACAAATACTAGACTAATTGGTCCAAACTGCCCAGGTGTTATTACATCTGATGAAGCTAAAGTTGGTATTATGCCAGGATTCATTTTCAAAAAAGGGAGAATTGGTATAGTAAGTAAAAGTGGTACTTTAACTTATGAAGCTGCTGACCAAGTTGTAAAAGCTGGATTAGGTGTTTCTACTGCAATTGGAATTGGTGGAGATCCAATAATTGGTACACCAACAGTAGAAGCTGTAAAACTTTTAATGGACGATCCTGAAACTGATGGAATCATTATGATTGGTGAAATTGGTGGTAGTATGGAAGCTGATGCTGCACGTTGGATTAAAGATAATAAAACAAAACCCGTTGTAGGATTTATTGCTGGTCAAACAGCACCTGCTGGTAGAAGAATGGGACATGCTGGTGCAATAATTGGTGGTGCTGATGATACAGCTGCTGCTAAAATGAAAATTATGGCAGAGTGTGGAATTGATGTTGTGGATAGCCCTGCTGATATTGGTAAAACTATGGCTGCTGCTTTAGCTAAATAAATACAAAACATAATATTATACTAAGAGGGGCTTTGCATTAGCAAAGCCCCTCTTAGTATAATGAACCCAACTATATTGCAGAAATCTATTGATTTCTCATTTGCTTATATTTATTAATTAAGTTATTTGTAGACGAATCGTGAGTAGCAACTGTAGCATCATCTAAAAGCTCTGGAAGTATTGAATTTGCTAGTTGTTTACCCAATTCAACACCCCATTGGTCAAAACTGAAAATGTTCCAAATAACACCTTGTACAAAAATTTTATGTTCGTAAAAAGCAATCAAAGTTCCAAGTGTGTGTGGTGTAATTTCTTTTACTAAAAAAGAATTAGTTGGCTTATTACCACTAAACACTTTAAATGGTGTTAGCTTTTTAATTTCTTCCTCTGATTTACCGGCTTTTAAAAATTCAGCTTTTACTTGAGCTTCGGTTTTACCATTTAGCAATGCCTCTGTTTGTGCAAAAAAATGGCTTAATAATTTGGTGTGATGGTCTCCAATTTTATTGTGAGAGATTGCAGGTGCAATAAAATCGCAAGGAATAATAGGTGTGCCTTGATGTATTAATTGATAGAATGCATGTTGTCCATTTGTGCCTGGTTCTCCCCAAATTACAGGCCCTGTTGAATAATTCACTTCATCTCCATTTCTATCAATTGTTTTACCATTGCTTTCCATATTTCCTTGCTGAAAATATGCTGAAAATCTGTGTAAATATTGATCGTAAGGCAAAATTGCTTCGCTTTGAGCGTTAAAAAAGTTGACATACCAAATACCCAACAAAGCCATTAAAACTGGTATATTCTGGTTGTATTTTTCTTCTTTAAAATGAACGTCAGCAGCGTGAGCTCCCTTTAATAATTCATTAAAGTTTGAATAACCAACTGTTAGTGAAATCGATAAACCTATTGCACTCCATAATGAATATCTGCCACCAACCCAATCCCAAAATTCAAACATATTTTCTTTAGCAATTCCAAATTTAACAACTTCTTTTTCGTTGGTACTCAGAGCTACGAAGTGTTTTGCTATATGAGACTCGTCTTTAACCTGTTCAATAAACCATGACCTTGCACTATGTGCATTTGTCATTGTTTCTTGAGTTGTAAATGTTTTAGATGCTATCAAAAACAATGTTTCTTCTGCATTAATTTTTTTAAGTGTTTCAGCGATATGGGTTCCATCAACATTACTCACAAAATAAGTTTCAATACCTTTTACCCAATAAGGTTTTAAGGCTTCTGTAACCATTACAGGTCCTAAATCACTTCCACCAATTCCTATGTTTACAATATATTTAATTTTTTTGCCAGTACAGCCAAGCCATTCTTCACTATGTACTTTATTGCTAAATGTTTCAACTTGCTGTAAAACTCTTTTTATATCAGGCATCACATCTTTTCCATCCACTAAAACAGGTTCATTTCCTTGATTTCTTAAAGCAGTATGTAATACAGAACGACCTTCGGTTTCATTGATTTTTTCGCCATTAAACTGAGCTTCGATGGCGTCTTTTAACTGACAATCATTAGCAAGCTGTAATAAAAGTTGTAAGGTTTTATCGTTGATAATATTTTTAGAATAATCGAAATAAACATCTTGAAATAGAACTGAGTATTTTGTTGCTCTTTCAACATCTGCTGCAAACATTGTTTTCATTTGTCTATTACACATTTCTTCTTCGTGGTGCTTTTTCAATAAAAACCAAGCTTGGGTAGATGTAGGATTAATTTTTGGAAACATATCTATTGCTTTAATTGTTACAAAGGAAATGGTTTTATTGACATATTTAAAAGTTATAATAATTAGATTGTGATAAGAAATTTATTCACTTTTTTAAACAAATCTTACTTTCGCTGAGATGAAGTTGCTGTATAATTTTTTTATTCAATTGTATGCTTTTGTGGCTAGTGTTATTAGTATTTACAATAGCAAGGCAAAAAAATGGGTTGATGGCCGAAAGAATGTTTTGCAAGAAATAGAAAATAAATTACAGGGAAACACTTCTAAAATTGTTTGGATACATTGTGCATCATTAGGCGAATTTGAGCAAGGACGACCAGTAATGGAAAAGCTTAAATCACAATCTGCAGATATTAAAATTTTCCTTACTTTTTTTTCACCATCGGGTTATGAAGTGCAAAAAAATTATGCAGGTGCCGATTTTATTTTTTACTTACCCATTGATACTGTAAAAAATGCAAAGCTTTTTCTTAGCATAGTAAACCCGTCGCTAATAATTTATATAAAATACGAATTTTGGTACCACTATTTAATCAATGCCAAGGAAAGAAATATCCCAGTAATACTTGTTTCTGGTACTTTTAGAAGCAGTCAACCTTTTTTTAAGTGGTATGGTAAATTGCACAGAGAAATGCTAGGTTGTTTTACACATTTATTTGTTCAAAATGATGCTTCTTATAACCTTTTAAGAAATATTGGTTTTGATGCAAAAACAGTTGTAAGTGGTGACACTAGATTTGATAGAGTGCTTAAACTTTTAAACGATAAAGAACATTTTGAAATTATAGAAAAGTTTATTGGTAATAGCAAAGTAATTGTTGCTGGTAGCACTTGGACAGAAGATGATGAAGAGCTTGATCATTACGCTAATACGCATCCTGAGATTAAGTTTATTATTGCACCTCATGAAATTAATAAAGATAGATTAAACGAATGTTTGAGTTTGTATAAACACGCTGTTTTGTATTCTAAAATTGAAACTGCAAAAACTGATTGCAATGTATTAATTATTGATAATATTGGAATGCTTAGTAAGCTGTATAAATATGCAACAATATGTCTTGTTGGAGGTGGTTTTGGTGGAGATGGGGTACATAATGTATTGGAAGCAGCAGTGTATAAAAAGCCAGTAATTTTTGGACCAGTTTATAATAAATTTATAGAAGCTATTGAACTAGAAAATGCTAAGGGAGCGTTTTCTGTTGAGGATGCTTTAGAACTTGAAAGTACTTTAAATGACTTATTAACCGATAAAAAATTATATCAGCAGGCTTGTGAAAATGCAGGCAATTATGTCCAATCAAAAGCAGGTGCTACACAAAAAATTGTTGATTTAATTTATGCAAATCGTCTTCTTACTAATTGATCAAATTGCTTTACAATTTCACTATCTACTTCCCAACAAAGTTTAGTAAACAATTCTCTTTTTATCCATTGTTCAGCCTCGGGATAAACAGAAAAACCATTAATGGTTTTAATGCTTCTTTCATACATAGCTTCATCTCCATGAAACAATTCACTAATGTAGATATACTTTTCATTTATTCCAATTGCTTTTCTTAAATCCTTTACAGGTGAATCAACTAGTGTTGATGAAATTTCTTTTTTATTTTCTTTAAAAATATCGTTGAAACTCTTACTATCGTTGTTTATTAGGTCATTTATCTCAACGCTATCCTTATTGTTTTGTAATGTTAAAGTTGGAGCTACATCAGTATCATCAATAAATAAATTATACACTTCTTTTGGCTTTGTTAAAATTGGTGTTGGAGCTTCTACTTTAATTATTTCGGGTTCATTTGTTTTAACTTCAACTTCAATAGTATTTATTTCGATATCTTTTGTAACATCATTCATTGCAAAAAAATGATATGGCATTTGCACTGTTACATTACCTTGTTGTTCAGGATAAGTAATACCCTGTAACTCACCCAATAATAATTGTG
This sequence comes from Chitinophagaceae bacterium, assembly GCA_049241265.1. Taxonomy (GTDB): domain Bacteria; phylum Bacteroidota; class Bacteroidia; order Chitinophagales; family Chitinophagaceae; genus CAIVPM01. Next base: position 35,035 of record JBMLRA010000325.1, on the reverse strand, counting down.
TTGTAGGTAATAATTGGTGTGCATTTTCACCAGCATCCAATTGTTCTTTCAATTTGTTAATAAGTGTATGTACTCTTTCCATTTTAAACTATATTTTTGAAGCCATTAAAAGTAGAGTTATTTAGGTAGCAAATTAAAAATGTTAATATTTTAAGAAATGTTTATTGAACCAAATATAAGTGGGGAAAGAAGGGGTTGGATAGAAGTGATTTGTGGAAGTATGTTTAGTGGAAAAACTGAAGAATTAATTAGAAGATTAAAACGAGTAAAAATTGCTAATTTAAAAGTTGAAATTTTTAAACCATCTATTGATACAAGATATGATGAAGTAAATGTTGTGAGCCATGATTCTAATGCTATACAAAGTACCCCTGTATCAAGTTCACAAAATATTTTATTGATGGCAAATGATGTAGATGTTGTGGGCATAGATGAAGCACAGTTTTTTGATGCAGAAATTGCCAATGTTTGTGAAACATTGGCTGCACAAGGTATTCGTGTAATTGTTGCAGGATTGGATATGGATTATCAAGGCAATCCTTTTGGACAAATGCCTAATCTTTTGGCTAAGGCCGATTATATTACTAAGCTTCATGCAATATGTGTTAAGTGTGGACACATAGCAAATATTAGTTATCGTAAAACCACACAAGAAGGGCAGGTACTACTTGGCGAAAAAGATATTTATGAGCCTAGATGCAGAGTTTGTGCACATAAGAATTAATCTATAAATTATAAAAATGAAAATTTTTCATTCTCTTTGTATAGGCGATTCATACACAATAGGAGAGGGCGTTCCATTACATGAAGGTTTCCCATATCAATTAACACAATTGTTGCGAAATAAGGGTTACAAATTTGCAGCTCCTGAAATTGTAGCTAAAACCGGTTGGACTAGTTTTGAATTATTAGAACACCTTAATAGTATTAGGCTTAATGAAAAATACGACTTTGTAACGCTTCTTATTGGGGTTAACAATCAGTATAGAAACTTAAGTTCTGAAGAATTTAAAAATGACTTTGAAATTTTATTAAAAAAAGCAATTCATTTTGCCGATGGCAACCTAAATAATGTAATTGTTTTATCTATTCCTGATTGGGGTGTTACCCCCTTTGCTAAAGAAAGAGACGCCACACAAATTGCATCTGAAATTGATACTTTTAATGGAGTGTGTGAATTAGCAGCACAAAAATTTCAAGTGAATTATTTGGCTGTAACAGACGATACAAGAAAGGCAATTAGTGATGCTACTTTGCTAACTAATGACGGACTTCATTATTCTGGGAAAGAACATTCAATTTGGGCTGTAAAAGTATGTAACATTATTTTGAATAATTTAAAAAACACCTCAGCCACATCTTTGTAAATCTAGAAAACAACTAAACAAAAAGCCCAACTTAACGATTAAGTTGGGCTTTTTGTTTTATTAATGATTAACCTTAGATACTTTATTGTTTAATGAATTTTTTAGTTTCAATTTCGTTAGATGTTCCTAAGATTGTTTTTACTAAATAATTTCCACTAGCAAATGTACTTGTGTTTAAATCAATGTTATTGGTTCCTCTAGTAAGAGCTGCAATTTGTTGAGATACGATTTTTCCAGTTAAATCAGTAATTACAATACTCACATTATCGTTAACAGAGCTAGTAATAGCAAGGGTTAATTTATCTTTTACTGGATTAGGGAATAAACTGGTTATTTCAAATTGTTTAACCGAAATACTTTTTAATGCCACAACACTAGAAATATACTCTTTACCATCTTTGTCAAGTTGACGTAATCGATAATAGCTAGTACCATTTAAAACATTAGCATCTGTAAAATTATAATTAATACTAATTGAGCTATTTCCGTTTTCAGCTTTCGATAATACAAAACCTATTTTTTCAAAGTTAATTCCATTTAAACTTTTTTGAATTTCAAAACCACTATTGTTTTGTTCGTTAGCTGTTTGCCATTTTAGTACATTGTTATTACCATCTTTTTGTCCAGAAAAACTATTTAATGTTATTGGGGTATATGTTGTACCCATAGTAGCATCAAGCATTAATCTGAAAGGATTTAATGGTGCAAAATCATTCCATTTACTAGTGTTTGAAGATGGTGTTCTAAAATAGAAAGTTTTATCCCTAATTGGGTCCTCGGTTTGGTAAGAATATCTGTAACTTAAATTAACACTTGGTTGTTTTACAATTACAAAGAAATCGCCACTAACATTTATTGGGTTTGGAGGTGTTAAAATATTAGCTCCAGTAGTAGAAACCCTAGTTCCTGAGAAAGAATAAATAGTTGTTCTTGGAGTATCCGCATTAACACCCAAAACTTGAACAGTATATGAACGTCCGGCTGTATCGAAGTATAAAGTTAAACTAGTAATTGTATTTGCAATTGGATTTTTTACTCGAATAGCTAAATCAATTGAGTTAGTTGATTGTCCTAAATTACCATTTGGCGTAGTTCCATAACCATATCCTGATGTAGTATTGGTAACTGTTTGCGATATTGTTTTCTTATTATCTGTTGTATCATCATCAATTGGTAAAGAAACTCTTAAATTATTGACACCAGCATTTGCAGGTGAATATGAATTAAAAGTAACAAGTTGTTTTGCACCTGATGGAAGGCTTGGAATTGTTTGTGTATTAGTAACAGTATTAGCACCAGTAATACTGAGTGTAACAGGAAAATTTGTAAGGTTAGATGTTCCAATATTTTGAACGTAGACTTTTACAGTTTGGTCTAATAATTTAGGAACTGTGCCAAGTGTATATAATGTTTGTAAAGCTACATTATTGGCAAGCACAGGTATTGGTGTAAACCTAATTGTAAAACCTGCTGAAGGTAAAAAATTATTTCTAGTGTTGAATCTGTTTCCAGTGTATGCTCCTTCTATAAAAGCTGTTCCTGTGTAAGGTGTTTGAGAGGCTTTAGTTGCATTGATTGACTTAGAAGCATCGCCAGCTTTTAAACCACAATTTGCAGGGACAAATCCAGATGCATTTAGATTAGCTGAAAAGTTACCAAATATAAAGTCTACAATATTTGAACCTTCATACAGTACAATTTGAAATTCTATTGCATCATACTGAATTTGTGATGGTGGGCTACAATTTACTGGGCATCCACTATCGGCAACAGCTTTAAATTGTATGGTACAAGTTCTAGAGCCAACTGTTCCTGTTGTGTAAACTCTGTATTCTGAATTTACAGTTGGTTGCAAATCAATATTAAAAGGGTAAATTAGGTTAGTAGCAGTTGGGTCTGTACTAAATAAAACATCAAAAGATTCAGCGATAGCTGTAGTATCATTACCTAACTTAATGAAACCATTTGTATTTAATACAAATTGAGTAAAAGTATTGCCTGCAAATGAAAAAGGAAATCCAATATTTTGAACTGAAGAATTATCATTATCGTAAGTCATTGGCTGACCTTTGAAATTGGTAGTAATTTTTGTACCATTTGTACCAAGATCATTATAGATATTAGTTGTAATAAGGCTTGCATTTTTTGCAACGTAATTAAAAAATTGGGCAACCCCACTAAAAGAGAGACAAAATAAAAAGACTAATGACGTAAATACTTTTCTCATAAATTTTATTTTTTGATGTCTTGCAAACTAATGATTTTTTATTTAAAACACATTTAAAAAATAAAAACTAAAATTTTGTTAAAAAAAACATTTTGGAATTAAAAAAAAACATAGATTGCACGCTCAACGATTTTTTTTTGAATTTATTGTTAAAAAAATCTTTTCGTATTTATTGAATAATTTTTATCACTTAACCAATCTGTAATTTTTATGAGAAAAACAAACTACAATTCTCGAGAGACGAAGGAAATGATTGTTGCTAAAACAACAACACCTATCCCCAAAGAAATTTCAGTAAACAAAAGTTATAAACTTTCCCAATTTAAGGGATGGTTGCTAGCTTTATTTATTGTAACTTTCTCATTAACAGCAAATGCTCAAGTTGATGTATCAACAGGAGGATCGCCTACATCTTACACTACACTGAAGGAAGCATTCGATTCAATTAACTCTGGTGCACACACGGGTACAATTTTAATTAGTATTACAGGTAATACTACAGAAACTGCAACTGCAACATTAAACTCTAGTGGTACAGGAATTGCTAGTTATACTAGCATTTTAATAAAGCCCTCATCTGGAACTACTGCAACAATTAGTGGTGCCATTTCTGGTGCTCTAGTTAAATTTGTTGGTGCAGACAATGTTACTATCGATGGTAGTAATAATGGTACAACTTCAAGAAACTTAACTTTTACCAACACATTGGTTGGAGCTGGTAATATTGCTACTGCCACATCTCCTACATGTATTTGGCTAGGTGGTAGTGCATCTAATGGTGCTACCAATAATACAATTAAAAACTGTATTGTTGCTGGTGCTTCAACTGCAAGAACTTATGGATGTATTGTAAGTTCAAGCAGCACAACGCTTAACTCTGCTTCTCCAGCAGCTAACACAAATAATACTTTTACAAATAATCAGTTAACAAAAGCAAATTATGGTATTCAATTACTGGGATTTGCTTCTACTGAGAGTGGTAACACAATCAATTCTAATTCAATTGTTGATAGTATATTCTTATCAGCTATTGATATTACTAATCAAACTTCTTTCAATATCAATGGCAATTATTTTAGCTTTTCAAATTTAAATAATGCAAGTTCATCAACTGTTCATGCGATAAACGTTAGGTTATTGTGTACAAATGGTCTTATCTACAATAATCATATTGCAAAAGTTTACGAGGTTGTAAGTGGCTTTTCTGCAAGGGGTATGACATTAGCTTCAACAGCAACATCTCCTAACATTACAATTTACAATAACTTTATTAATGATATATGGTCAACAGGTGCCTCTAACTCATTTATTAACTATGGAATGCTTATTTCATCAGTTAATGGAGGGTATAAAATTTACAATAACACCATTCATCTTATCACACCTTTGGGTAATTCCTCAGCTGTTAGTTCTTGTTTGTTTATTAATGGTACTACTTTGGCAAATTCAATTGATTTGAGAAATAATATTTTAAACAATGCGGCAAGTGGTGGTGGAAATAGCTATGCTTTAGCTTGTATAAGTGCCACGAGTATATTTAGTAATTGTGATTATAATACATATAATTCTGTTACCCCTAATATAAATGTTTATACTGCAAGTCAAACATCGACCTCTTCACTAGCTGCTTTTCAAGCATTAACTGGTAAAGATGCTAATAGTAAACTATTGTCTCCAAGTTTTGTTTCTTCAACTGACTTACACTTATCTCAAAGTGCAGGTAATGCTAATGTTAACAATGCTGGGGTATTTATTGCAGCAGTAACAACTGATTTTGATGGAAACACAAGAAGTACCAATGCACCTGATATTGGTGCAGACGAAATTGTTTATACACCTAGAATTACAGGTTTTTCACCAGCTACAGCCTGCCCAGGAACAACAGTAACTATTAATGGTGCAGACTTTACAGGAACTACAGCTGTATCACTTGCAGGGTTGAGTGCTACAGGAGTTACAGTAATTAGTACAAGTCAGCTAACAGCTGTTGTTGCTAGTGGTGCAACATCTGGTTCAAATAGTGCAATTACAGTTACTAATAATTTTGGTACAGCAACTAGCACATCAAACCTAAATCGTTTAGCTGCTGGTACATTTGTTTCAAAATCTATTTCTACAGGTTCTGTAGGAGATCAAGTTACTTTATTTGGTACCAATTTATCTGGTGTTTCAGCAGTATCTTTCAATGGAACAACTGCTTCTTATAGTGTAACTAATGCTACTGAAATCATAGCTATAGTACCATCTGGTGCTACTTCTGGAAATATTCTTTTCACAGATGCTTGTGGTAATTCTGTAAATGCTGGAAGTTTTAGTGTTGTAGCAGCAAATCCTTGTGTAGCACCTAGTTCACAAGCAACAAATTTTGTTGTTTCTTCATCTACATCTTCTGCTTTAAATGGAACTTTTACTGCCGCAAGTGGTAATCCTTCAGGTTATGTTGTAGTTTATTCAACTAGTGCTTTATCATCAGCTCCAGTTGATGGACAAACATACACAGCTGGTGCAGGTTTTGGTGGAATTATTCAACAAGTATCATCTTCTAATAGTATAGCACTTTCTGGCTTATCTGGAAATACAGCTTATACTGTAACTGTGTATTCATATAATGGAGGTGGTTGCACAGGTGGCCCACTTTACAACACAACAAATCCATTAGTTTATAATTTTACCACTTGTTCAAGTGTTCCAACTTCTGTAACTGCTACACCAATTGGAAATAGTTCAGGTAATTCAATAGACTTTAGTTGGGGTACTCCAGTTGGTGGTGGTGCAAATAGCATTACGTACTCTTTAGAAGTTACAACAGATGCTGCATACACAACACATGTAGCAGGTTCTCCATTTACTACTTCTCAATTATCTCAAAGTGTTAGTGGATTAAACTTTAACACTGTTTATTATTACAGAATAAGAAGTAATAATGGTTGCTTTAGTAGCTATGTTAGCTCTAGTGTAACTAGTGCTTGTGGTGCTGGGAATTTGCCGTTTGCTGAAAATTTTGATGCTACTTTAACTTCTGCTTTACCAACTTGTTGGTTTGGTGCTGCTAACAATGCATTAAGTGATGTTAATAGTGATGGTATAACTTGGCAGTCAAGTAATATTGATAGTAGAATTACTGGAATGACTAATCCTAGAGGTTTAAGATATGTAGCTAATACTGTTACAACAAGTGTTGCTGCAAATGATTGGGCATATATGCCTGGAGTTGTTTTAACAGGTGGACAAAGCTACACTTTGAGTTTCCTTGTTGGAACAGTAGCAAATGCTGGTGAGAATTTGCAAGTTTATTATGGTACTACTCAAACCCCTGCAATTAAAGTTAACGCTAATAAAATATATGATGAAGCAGGGTTATCTAATAGAGCTGCTGTTTATAAAACCGCAACATTCACACCAGCTACAACTGGAACTTACTATCTTGGTTTTTATACTAATTCTCCATCTAATGCTGGTGGCGGTTTAATATTATTTGTCGATGATATTAAGTTGGATGTTACTCCATCTGCACCAGCAGCACCTGCTCCAGTTACAACAAGTAATGCTACTGCATTTTCAATGCAAGTAAATTGGACTGATAATAGCAGTACAGAAGTTGGATATTATGTTTATTCATCAACAGACAATGTGAACTGGGTATTAAGAAATACTGTTGCAAACAATGTTTCTAGTGTTGTTGTTTCTAATTTGAAAGCCAATACTACCTACTATTTTAAAGTACAAGGGTACAATGCTGGTGGAATAGGTGCTGCAGCAACTTCAAGTGGAGTAACCACATTAACTTGTGGTAGCTACACTACAAACTCTTACATTGGAACATTATTTACAGGTACTGGTAATAACTGGAATAATGCAGCGAATTGGAGTCAAAATAGGGTTCCAAATGCCTGTGACGATGTAGAAATGAATGGTGCTTTACCAATAACTACAGTTGCTTATGTGTATTTACCAAATCCTGTTGCAATTCACAATCTAACAATTAATCAAACACAGACAGGTACGGCACTTCAAAGACTATTCCTATGGACTCAAGATTATAGCTTTGACATTAGTGGAGATGTTACAGTATCTAACAATCGTACTGCTAATACGACTATCACAACTGATGCTATTTATTTAGTAAGTGGGCCAGGTATTTTAAGTATTGATGGTAATGTTTCAATAGGTGTTACAGGAAATAGAGTTGCTGCTTTAGGTTCTGGTGGAGCATCTTTAGGACCAATCTACTTTAAAGGGAATGTTAATTTCGGTGATCAAGCTTTCTTAAATAATGGTACGTTAATCAACTATATTTTCGATGCTCCTGTAAGCCAAACTGTAACTGTTAATTCATTAATAACTTCTGCTACTCCAGCAACTTACGGTTTAGGAGCTGTTACTATTGGATACAATAATTCACCTACAGTAACTTTTACAGATACTATGAGAGTGAATTCAACATTATCAAGAGTAGTTGGAGATATGACAATTAACAATGGTTCAACTTTAATTATTAACGACAGCACTTCATTAAACAGAACCCAAACTGGTGGCACGTTCACTATGGGTGCTAATTCTGTATTAAGATTAAAAGGTGCAACTAGTGGAGTTGGCAATAGCAATATGCCTGATAATTTCACAACTTATGCTTTCAATAATTCAAGTACTGTAATCTATAATGGTACAGCTGCTCAAACTATTGCATCTGCTCCTACTTATGGAAATCTTACTTTAAATAACGCAACTGGTGCAACACTTAATGGTAACACTGTTGTAAATAATGTATTAAACTTCACTGCTGGTAAAATTTCTACAGGTTCTAATACTTTAACACTTGGTTTATCTGGTTCTGTTACAGGAGCTGGCACAAACAGTTATGTTAATGGAACTTTGGAAAAAACCAAAATAGCTGATATGAGTGGTGCATTAAACTTTGAAATTGGCGACGATGTACAATATGCCCCAGTTTTTGTTGGTTTTAATGGTCCTTCTAACAGTGGTGGTACATTCTCTGCTAAAACTACATCTGGAACTCCAGCAGCTCTTGGGTACACTAGATCTGGAATAAGTGCTACTAACTATTTAGCTAGAACTTATAGATTGGCTAACAATGGAATTACAGGAATTAGTTCTGTTTACACTAACTTTAATTATGCTAGTTCTGACATAGTTGGTAATCCTAGCAACTCTAGTTATCAAATAGCAGATTCAGTTTATGGTGGTGGATGGAGTTTAGTTAGTACAATGAATCCAAATGGAACAAGTTCAAATGGAACTAATACTGTATTAGCTACAACAGCAACTGCAGACTTTTTAATTGGGGAAATAGACCCAGCACCAGCACCAGACTTAACTGGATTTACTCCAACTTCTGCTTGCGAAGGCTCTAGTTACGTAATTACTGGTTCTAATTTTTACGCAATAACAGGAGTTAAAATTGGTGGTACAACAGTTCCTTCATTTGTTGTAAATTCTCCTACACAGATTACAATAACAGTTCCTGTTGGTATTGGAAACGGATTTATTTCTGTTTCAAATGCTACTGGAACAGCTACAACTCTTGGATCGTTCACAACTTTTGATCAACCACAAACAACTGTTAGTAATTCTTCTCAAACAATTTGTAGTGGAGATGCAATTACGACTATTGTAGTTGGAAACTCAAGTAATATTGGAGGAACAACTTACTCTTGGACAAGAACAGGTAATAATATTGCTGGTGGAACAAACGGTGCCAGTGGAACATCAGATATTAGCGGAACATTAATTTCTTCTTCAACAATACCAGAAACTATTACTTACACTGTAACATCTGATGCAAATGGTTGTACAGGTACAACTGCAATTGCTACAGTAGTAGTTAAAGCATCTCCAGGTGTTGTAAACCTTACTCCTTCTTCTTCAGCAATTTGTCAAACTAGTGTTCAACAATTAGTTGCAAATTACACAGCAGCTACAGGAAGCAGTACTAAAAACTCTGGTCCTGTAAGTCTTACAATCCCAGATAACTTAGCAACAGGTATAAACACTACTTTAAATGTAACAGATGTTCCAACTGGTGCAGTTGTTACAAGAGTGGATGTTGGATTTAGTATTAACCACACTTATGTAGGTGATTTAGCTGTAAATGTTACTGCTCCAAATGGTAAAACATTAAACTTGGCTTATCAAGCTGGTGCAGAAGGAGACGACTATGTAAACACAGTTATTAGCTCATCTTCATTTGATCAAATACCAATTGATTCTACACCAGGTGGAATTACAGGAACTTTTGGACCAGATGGATTTAACAATGTAGGTACTACTGCTTACAGATCTAATACAACAGACTTTAATGACTTATTTGCTACTGCAAATGGTACTTGGAGATTTAGTGCTAGGGATTATTTTGCAGGTGATACAGGTTCTATAACAAATTGGTATGTTAAAATATACTATACGTTATCTCCTACGTTCACTTGGGCTCCAACGGCTGGTTTATTCTCTGATCCAGGTGGCTTTACAGCATTATCTGGAAATCACCCACAAACAGTTTATGCTAAAAATGTTCCAGGTAATTATTCTTACTCAGCAACTTTAAGTTTCAATGGTTGTACAGTTAATTCTACTGCTGCAACTGTTGATATCGAGGCAGTTCCAATTGCTACTAGAACTCCAGCATCTCAAACTGTTTGTTCTGGTAATGCTATTAACAGCATCTTAGTTGCTTCTAGTAATGATCCAAGTGCAACATTAAGTTGGTCTAGAGATCATACATCTGATATTTCTGGTATAGCTTCAAGCGGCACTGGAGATATTACTGGTACTTTAATCAATGAAACTTCATCTCCAATAACAGTTACTTTCACCATAACACCAATAGGAACTGGTTCTCAAGCTTGTGCAGGTGCTAGTGTAATTTCAACTGTTACAGTAAACCCAACACCAATAGCTACAGCAACTCCTTTATCTCAAAATAGCTGTTCTGGTAGTGCTATTACGCCATTGATTTTAGGTACTACTAACGTAGTTTCTGGTACAACATTCGCTTGGACAAGAGACAATAATAGTGAAGCAACAGGTATTGCTGCTAGTGGTGTTTCATTCCCTAGTGGAATATTAACAAATACTGCAGGCACAACTACTGTAACTTTCAGCATTTCTGCTGTTAGTCCAAATGGTTGTTCTGGTACTCCTGCTACAGCTACAGTATCTGTTTATAATAATTCAACTGCTTATACTGTTACTGGTGGAGGAACATTCTGCTCACCTGGAGCTGGTTTACCAGTTGGATTAACAAATTCTCAAGTAGGTTATAACTATCAATTGTTATTAGATGGAGCACCTGCTGGTAGTCCAGTTGCTGGAACAGGAAGTGCATTGAACTTTGGCAATCAAGTTCAAAGTGGTGTTTACACTGTAATTGCTAGTAATGCTGGTTGTACTAAACCAATGATTGGAAGTGCAAGTATTACTGCTAACAATTCAGTTACACCAACTATTAGCGTTATCACGAGCAATACAACAATTTGTGCTAATACCAATGCTACCTTCTTTGCTATAGCTACAAACACTGGAGCTAATGCCACTTATGACTTTATGGTAAATGGTATTAGCAAACAAAATACTACTAGTAAGGTATTTATCACGAATACACTTTTAAATAATGATGTTGTAACTTGTACATTAGCTAGCACTAATACTTGTCAAACAGCCTCATCTACTGAAAGTAATCCTATACAAATGACGGTAACTTCGTCTTCTTCTTTAGCTGCTCCAGCTGCTATTACAGGCTTAACTACTCAATGTACTTTAGGTGCTGTAAGTTATGTTGGTTCTGTAACTACAGGCGGTACTTGGAGTAGTAGTGATCCTTCAGTTGCAAGCATTGTACCTGTTAATGGAAAGATAACTGCTATGTCAAATGGTACAGCAATTATCAGCTACACAATTTCAAGTTCAAATGGTTGTACTAATAGTGCCTCAGTAGTATTTACTGTAGCTCAACAATCAGCACCAGGTACTATTACAGGTGGCTCATCTAGCTTCTGTGTTGGAACTACTACAACTTTCACTAATTCGTCTACTACAGGTGTTTGGAGTATTCCTTATGGAAGAGCAACAATTAACAGCTCTACTGGTTTAGCTACTGGTACAAGTGCGGGAGGATCAGCTGTAAGATACACAATAACAAATGCTGCTGGTTGTAGCTCGTTTGTTGAGCGTCCAATTACAGTTAATGCCAAACCTGCAGTTCCATTAATCGCTTATGCACCAGGAACTCCATTAACTGGACCAAATTCTATATTCTTCGGTGGGGCTGCTTCTACTTTCTGTAAGAATGCTAAGTTTAGCTTAGTTGGAACTCCAACAGGCGGACATTGGTCATATTCTCAAAGTGCTTCTATTGCTACTGTTACTGATAGTTTAGTTTCTCCTAACAATTGGTGGGGTAATGTAGTAATCAATGGTCAAGGATCTGGTAATGTTATTTACACAGTTACCAATGCTAATGGTTGTACTAACTCTAGAGCTATTGCTGGAAATGGAACAACAGCTTGTGTTAGAGCAAGAGGTGTTGAGTTAGCATCAGATTACAAACCTGAAACTGATTTCACACTTTATCCAAACCCTGCAAAAGGAAGTGTTGCATTTAATGCAGAACTTGTAGAAGCAGGTGGAAAAATTGTTGTAACAGATATGTTTGGAAAAACTGTAAAAGCTCAAGCATTAAGTTTAGGTACAAATACTATCAATATAAGCACACTAAGCAAAGGATTTTACTTAGTTAGCGTAATTACTAATGATGGTAAAAAAACCAAAAAACTGGTTGTTGAGTAATTCGTAAAAGCAATAATTAATAAAAAAGCCCTTGAAGTGCAATGCTTCAAGGGCTTTTTTATTTCCAGTCTGGAAAGCTATTTACTTCATAAATATTTCCCAAAATAATATGCCATAAAAAAGTAGTGTTACCATTTGTTAGGGCTATGTAATGAGCAGTAATTTTTGAATTGTACGCCAATACTTGGCTTAACACATTGCCTTGAATACTTACATTCATTTGCTTACACTCAACAATTAACCAAGGTAAGCTATCTTTATAAACAACAACATCGAACCGCTTTTTTTGTTCTCCAACTTTAATTTCTTTTTCAACAGCAATTAAAGATGATGGATACTTTTTTGTTTGAATAAGGTATTGAATAAAATTCTGCCTAACCCATTCTTCAGGTGTTAAAGCAACCCATCTTCTTCTTATTTCATCATAAATAATTTCTTTGTTGTCCTCTTTTTTAATTTTAAAGTCGAATTTTGGGTATTTTATATTTATCACACGGTAGATTTATTTGTTTATTTTTACAATATTAAAGTAATATAAATAAATTGAATTTGACTTATGAAGACAAAATCAGACATTGTAAAAAATTGGTTGCCAAGATATACAGGTGAGGTAATAGAAAATTTTGGTGAGTATATTTTGCTAACGAATTTTAGTAATTATGTAGAATTGTTTGCAAAATGGAATAAAGTAAAAGTTGTGGGAAAAGATAGACCATTTCAGTGTGCCACAGCCAATGGGATTACTATTATTAACTTTGGAATGGGAAGTCCAGGTGCTGCAACAGTTATGGATTTGCTAAGTGCAATTCAACCAAAAGCAGCATTGTTTTTAGGTAAATGTGGTGGATTAAAAAAACGTCATCAAATTGGAGACTTAATATTACCAATTGCTGCTATAAGAGGAGAGGGAACAAGTAACGATTATTTTCCACCAGAAGTGCCTGCAATGCCAGCATTTGCGTTGCAAAAAGCTATATCAACAACTATAAGAGATTATAATATAGATTATTGGACAGGAACAGTTTACACAACGAATAGAAGAGTTTGGGAGCACGATACAGAGTTTAAGCAAAAGTTACAAGCAGTAAGAGCTTATGCTATTGATATGGAAACTGCAACCATTTTTATGGTAGGATTTTACAATCACATACCCACAGGAGCGTTATTATTAGTTAGTGATAGCCCTATGATACCTGAGGGTGTAAAAACAGAAGCGAGTGATAAAAAAGTAACAACAGAGTTTGTAGAAAGGCACATTAAAATTGGCATCGATTCTTTAAAGCAACTAATTAACAAAGGGCAAACAGTAAGACACCTGAAATTCTAAAAATTACAAACGAAGAAGCCATCAATTTTGATGGCTTCTTCGTTTGTATAAATAGTAATAAGCCAAAACTAAGATTCCTATTGAAAATGGAATAATGGCTAAATCCTTGTAGTGAAAACCAAGAATTAGTTTTGAATCAAAGCTAAAAAATTCACTAACCATCCAATAACTATTTGCCAAAATCCACGCTGTTACTGCTAAGTTATGGCACAACTCACTTGCTAATTGTTTTGTTCTATACGTAATAATGATTGAAATAATAATTGTTGGAAAAATCATAGCTATTCCCAATGTTTTTATGCCTAAACACCAAGCTAAATCTTTAAACAACCAAAATACAATATGTAGGTTTTCCATCTTTCTGGATTCTGATGGAATTGAATCAAGATTATTGTTGTTTTCTTTCATTAATTCTAGTTTCCAAAAGATGAAGTAAGTGTTGCTGTAAATCCGTAAGCAGCAGGTACAAACCTACAAACACCACCAACACAAAATAAACCTGCCCTTTGCTTACCAAATGCTAAACTAAATCTAGTTGAATTTTTTGTTACGCTAGCACCAAAATTGTAGTAATGATCGCCTGTTACACCATAATTATATAAATCACTTACGTAAAAAGAATATGGAGATGCGAACGAAAATTCTGTAATTGCAGATGCCCAATTACCATTATCTTCTTTTGTTGATAAATGCTCAAGTTTAACACGAACTGATTTTTGAGGGGCATATTTGTAAAGCAATCCAAAAGCTACAACATTACTAACAACATCTGGGTGTGATGCAACCTGAATAACACTTGCATTGTAAAAAATATTTTGTAATGCAAGTGTTGTTTCTATTTTCTTGCTCCATTTCTTTTTTATTTCAATATTGGCATCGCTATAATATTTATTGCTACCAACAGATAGTAAATCTTTATTGTCTTTTAATGAACCATAAAAAGAGAAGTTAGCAGCTATTTTTGTTCCGTATTTTCCACCCAATTTTGTTTTGGGCTTGAAAGTGTAATACAAATCTGTTTGAAAACCAGTTTCGCCTATTGTTTGAGGATTGTAAACATAAATATTACTTGTTAAATAATCGTGTTGTTTAGTTAATGCAGGAACATAATTTACTGGCAAATAAGTAGCAAATTCAACTTCTCGTTCTGCTCTAAAATCCATATTTGAAATGGCTCTTGCAGTTACTGTAATGCCAAAATTATTTTTTGTGTAGCTTGTATTTACAAGTAGTGCTTTCCCTTTTTCAAAACTGTTATTGTTTAATACATGCGGGTCTCTTCCTTTATTAACATATTCTGCGTTAAAAGTAAAATTTCCAGAATTGATGTCAAGCCTTGTTGCATAAGCATTTACAGTTGATGGATAATCATCAATAGGACCTGTATAATCTTGGAATCTTCCAACATAACTACCACCAATTGTGATATTAGTTTTATGTTGCTTATTTTTTTTACCAAAGGCTTTTGTTAAATCAAATTCAGCATCAATACCTCTTGTAATTGAATTTGAGTATTCAAAAAGTTTTCTTGTTTTACCATAAATTACTTTAAGTTTTGAAAAATTTGTGGGTTGCAAATAAACATTAACACCTTCTAGTGCGTTGTTAATACCAATTTGTCTGTTTTCGAAAGCTCTAAAAATTAAACCACTACCAAATTGTTCATAAAAGTCACCAACTTGTATCGAATAATTTTCTTCAGAATATTTAAAATATTTATTGGCTATTTTACTTTGGTTTAGTGGCAAAGCATTGTATCCAAGTATTGATGGTAAGTAGCTTTCGTATTGAATGCCTGTTGTAAAATTTCCGTATGTGTAATCTAGTTTTAAAAAATTATTAGTACCTACTTTATCAAAAGGAGCAAATGCACCAATTTTTTCGTCATTCATATAGTATTGAGAATAATTTTCAAAACTGCCATTTAAATGTCCTTTTATTAAATTGTTTAATTGTTGTGAAAAGATATTAGAAATTACTGTTAATGCTATAATTGTTAAGCTAATTTTCTTCATTATGTTTACTTATGTTGTTATTAAAGAGATTTGATTACGGCAAATAAATTTTCTTCTTCACCAACTATATATCCAGTATGGCGATAAACAATTTTGTTGTCTTTAATGATTAAAACGTGTGGAACATCCGTAATATTCAAAGCTCTTTTAAGCTCGCTATTAACATCTAAATAAACATCAAATTGCCAATTTCTGCCCAATACAAATGGTCTTACTCTGTTAGCGGTTCTTGAATCATCAATAGAAATACCAATAAATTTAAAAGATCTTTTTTTAGATATTTCTTCATATTCATCGTTAATGTTATCAAGTTCTGTAATACAAGGAATACACCAAGTGGCCCAAAAAGACACTACTACAATGGTATCCTTGCTGTTTTTTGCAATGTCTGCGAAATTGACTTCTTTCCCCAAAATAGATTTCAGTTTAACATTAGTGAAGTTGTCCTGAGAATGAGCAAACTGCGAAAGCAGAATTAAACTCATAAATAGATTGAATACCCTGTTATACATAATTTTTTTTTGCAAATAAACAATTTTAAAAGCTATTTGGTTTAGATATCTTTAAGCCATAATTTCACGACCTAAATTTTAAATAAATGAAAAAAATCTTCGTCTTTGGTTTTGCTTTTTTGAGCCTTATGGCATTAATGACATCGTGTAAAAAGAATGACACCAGTGGTGGTGGAGCGTCAACAACAACTGATAGTTTGCATGTCTTTTTATCATCTCCAACTTGTGAGTACAATGGATTTGATTTTGTTACAGTAACTGTGAAAGATCAGAATGGTAACGATATTACAAGTACAACAGATATTTATGCTAATGATAATTATATTAGTTCAAAATTTATTCCTACTGGTACTGGCACATATTATATTAAAGCTAAAAAAGGAACTATTCCTTCTGATACAAAAGAATGTGTAGCCACAGCACCTTCTGCTTCTCCTTTTTCTCAAAAAATATTGTTAGAAGACTGTACTGGTGCTTGGTGTGGATATTGCCCAAGAGTAGCTAATAGTTTAGATAACTATAAAGCTTCAAGACCAAATTGTATAGTTCTAGGTGTTCATGGTGGCGGTGGAACTGATCCTTACAAATATCAGTATTACACCACTTTCAATAGCTATTTTAATGTTAGTGGTTATCCTAGTGCGATTTTAAATCGTAAAAGCACTTGGAATGAAAGTACATCTGTTTTAAATGCCGAACTTAATAAATGGGCCCCACTTGGTTTAGCTATTGAAAGTTCATTAGGTGCTACTAGCATTACTGGTAAGGCTAAAGTGAAGTTCAATGTAACAACTGATCGGCCAATGAAAATTGTTATAGCGTTAGTTGAAAGTGGATTAGTTTATCCTCAAGTAAACTATTATTCTCCAAGTGCAGGTGCTACTCCATATTTATATGGTGGTGCAAATCCAATAACTGGATTTGTTCACAACAATGTTTTAAGAAAAGCTTCTACTGATATTTTTGGAGATGCTATACCTGTTACAGCCCAAGTTAAAAATGGTGAGTGGGAATTGCCGTTTTCATTTGGTTTAACTGGTAGTACAGCTACAGGAACTACTTATACAGTTGTAGGATCTAATTGTTCAATTGTTGCTTTTGTAGTGGATGCGTCTGTTGCCAAAAAAGGTACTTATAATGTTCAATATGCACCAGTTGGTATTGTAAAAAATTACGATTAAGATTTATTAAGATAATTAAAAAGCCAGCTGATAATTTCTAGCTGGCTTTTTTGTTTATGGTAAGTTCAAAGGTTAATAACTATCCCTCTTTTTTTTCTACCATTAATTCTTCAATTATTTTTTCAAGTTCTTGAATTCGCTTTTCTAAGCTAGGCAAATTGCGATAGAGGGCTTGAAGTCTCAGCGTAGCTGTAAAGTCTGCTGCTGGTGTACCTGTAACAGTTGTATTGGCTGTTTTAATTGATTTACTAACGCCACTTTGTGCATTAATTTTACTGCCATCTGCAATTGTAATATGACCTGCAAAACCTGCTTGTCCACCAATCATTACATAATTACCAATTTTTGTGCTACCACTAATGCCAGCTTGTGCTGCCACAACTGTGTAGCTGCCTATTTCCGCATTATGTGCTACTTGAATCAGATTATCTAGTTTAGTTCCTTTACGAATAATGGTGCTGCCCATAGTGGCTCTATCAACAGTTGTATTGGCTCCAATTTCAACATCATCCTCTATTATTACATTTCCAAGTTGAGGGATTTTGCTATAAGAACCATCAGCTAATGGTGCAAATCCAAATCCATCACTACCAATTACTGTACCTGCGTGAATAATAACATTATTGCCAACAATAGAATCACTATATATTTTTACTCCTGGGTACAAAATACAATTATCGCCAATTGTTGAATGATGATTGATTACAACACCTGAATGAATTTTTACATTATTACCAATTTTCACATTATCACCCAAATAGGCAAAAGCAGCTACAAAACAATGTTCTCCAAGTGTTGCTGAAGTTGATATGTAAGCAGGTTGTTGAATACCTACTAATTGCTGAGAAACCATTTCCTGATACTTTGCCAATAAAGTAGCAAAAGCAGCATACGCATCTTGCACTCTTATTATCGTAGGCTGAATATCTTGTTTCAATTGAAAACTATCAGCTAAAAGAATAACTGATGCCTGTGTAGTATATAAATATTCCTCATATTTAGGATTTGATAGAAAAGCTAAATCACCCAATTTAGCTTCTTCAATTTTGCCAAAGGAAACAACACTTGTATCAGCATTTCCTTCTACTTTTCCATTTACAAGCAATGCTATTTGCGAGGCAGTAAAAGTCATTTATTACATTTAAAGTTTAATACATCAAAATTTAAAAATTATTAGTAAGGTTGATGTTAAACCTTAAACAAATTAAATGTTGATGGAACAAATATAATTTTTTTTAACAGTTGAAGCGATTGTTTTATTAATGAGGGTATTGTCAATAGATGAAATGTCTTTAACAGTACCATCCTTAAAAAGAATATTAATCTTTTCATCATCTGTTTTATAAATTGTATTTGATATAGACCCACAAAAAGCAAAATACGTTGCATCTTCTAATGAAATATTGTACTTTTTTGCAATTTCGTGCCTTTTTTTTAACAGAATATTTGTGTCAATTTCTTCTGATTGAAGCTTTAGTTTAAATAATTGTCTGTTTAAAATTCTGGAGCAAAGTGTACTTAATACTATATCCTGATGTTTACTCCACTTTTTTATGGCAAATTCAAAGTCAATATCATCAATTTCACAAAATTTGTTTAAAACGTCATCATCTACTGTTCCATCAAACTCAAATAAAAAATAATCTGTTCCACTACCAGTTTTTAAAGAGTGACTATCTATTTTACTTAGTTCCTTAGCCCTTTTTAAAATTTTAACAAGCATTTCCTCGGCAGCTAAAACTGCTTTATGAAGGTATGCTTGCCAATACATTAATCTTCTGGCAATTAGGAATTTCTCGATGCTGTAAATACCCTTTTCTTCAACCATTAATTCATTGTTATGAACAACAAGCATTTTAATAATTCTATCATAACCAATAACCCCTTCGTGAACACCAGTAAAAAAACTGTCTCTTGTTAAGTAATCCATTCTGTCAACATCTAATTGACCACTTACCAATTGATATAAGAACTTTTTATGATATTTATTTTGGAAGATTTGAATAGCCAAATCAAGTTGCCCATTAAACTCAACATTCATCTTTTGCATTATTTTCAAACTCAATTGCTCATGATGAATGCCAGATAAAAGTTCTTCTTCCAATGCATGTGAAAATGGGCCATGACCCACATCGTGCAATAATATTGCAGCTTTTGCAGCTAAATCTTCTTCTTCTGTTATCTCAACACCTTTTGATTTTAACTCATTAAGTGCAAGGGACATTAAATGGTAAGCCCCCAAACTGTGATGCAGCCTTGTATGCACAGCACCTGGGTAAACCAAGTATGCTAAGGCCATTTGGTGAATACGGCGTAAACGTTGATAAAAAGGATGAGCGATGATATTGAATATCAACTGATTGTTTATAGTAATAAATCCATAAACAGGATCGTTGATGATTTTGTGTTTAGTCATTAATTATTGCTATTTTGCTAATTCCAACACCCACATTGTTTTTGCAGGTATTGCAAACTTATTGCTTAAGACACTTTTATCAACAATGTTTGCTGCCTTTATAAATCCTTTTGTTCTTTCATCGTAGTTAGCAAAATCTAAATCGTGCTGTTTGTCATCTGTGTTCATTACACACATAATAGTTTGCTTTTCATTGTACCTAAAATAAACATACACGCCATCTTGTGGCACATATTGCATCATCTTTCCTGTTTTAATGGCAGATGATTTTTTTCTAAAATTGGCTAATGTTTTAAAATAATCTTGCATCTTTTTTTCATCAGCAGTTAAGCCTTCGCCAGTGAAGGCATTCTTTTTATCACCATCCCAACCACCAGGAAAATCAAGCCTTACCCAGCCATCAGGATTTGTTCCACCTTTCATTAAAACCTCACTGCCATAGTAAGCTTGAGGGATTCCACGACAAGTAAACAACCAAGCAAAAGCCATTTTCATTTTGGCAATATCTTCTCCAAAACTGGTGAAACTTCTTGGCAAATCATGATTATCTAGCATTATACAATTTCTGTTTGGATCTTTGTATAAATAATCAAAAGCAAGTGTGGTATATAATTTATTTACGCCCTCTGTCCAACCAAATTTTTCGTTTAATGCTGGTTGAATACCATAGAATAAGGTTTGAAAATCTGTTGCACCTTGCAAGTTACTTTTGAATTTTGTGTTAACATTATTTTCTGTGTAATAAGCCTGACTTGGCACACCATGAACCCAGGTTTCGCCAAACATTGTCATTTTAGGATACTCATTTGTTATAGCTTTATTGCACTTATTCATAAATTCTAAATCATTGTACAAATAAGTATCAATTCTCCAACCATCAATTCCAAATTCTTCAACACTCCAAATAGCGTGTTGAATTAAGAAGTTAGCAACAAAAGGATTGTTATGATTCCAGTCTGGCATTTGTTCTGTAAACCAACCATCTTGTGTAATTTTTCTATCTTTTGCAGATGAATAAGGGTCAAAAATGGGTTGGTCTTTGTAGCTTGTTTTTGTGAATTTATCCCATTGATGAAACCAATCTTTTGCTGGAGCATCGGTAAACAAAATATGTTTATCGCCAATATGATTGTACACAGCATCTTGAATTAATTTCATCCCACGTTTGTGCAGTTCATTACTTAATTTTTTATACGCCGCAGCTCCTCCAAATCTTGGTTCAATGCTGTAATGATTTGTAAATGCATAACCATGTTCTGTTCTATTAGGTTGATTGTTTTCTATTACAGGAGTCATCCACAATGTGGTTACACCAAGGTTTTGCAGGTAATCAAGATGATTTGTAACGCCTTGCAAATCTCCACCATGACGCAAATACATAGAATCTCTATCCAAACTTTGATCAAGCATACCAGCAATTCTATCATTGCTTTTATCGCCATTGCTAAAACGTTCTGGCATTAATAAATAAACAAAATCTTCAGAAGTTACACCTTGTGCAAAGTCTTTTCCCCTGTTGGCTCTGCGAGGTTTGAGTTCGAAGTTTATCTCGTCAAATTTATTATCATAGGCAGGTGATGCTACTATAAACTTAACCATTCCAGGCTTTACATTATTGGCAATATTTATATCAACAATTAAGTAGCTTTTGTTTTCCAATTCAGTTACTTTTTCGACTTTTACTCCAATATAATTTGTTAAAATCGTTGGTTTAAATGGGAATGACCCTTTAATCAACAACTGCACTTTATTATGCTTCATTCCAACCCACCAATTGCTTGGAAATATTGTTACTTGAGCATTCGTGAATATCGAAGAGCAAATTATAAATAGGGTAAGAAATAGTATTTTTTTCATTGATTTTCTTTAAAATAATTAAGCAGTAATTTCTTTATTTTCATTAACAATTAAAGCACAAACGATACCTGCAGCACATAGTAAGCAACCACCTAGTTGAACAGCCATCAGTCTATCATTATGCAACACATTTTCCATAAAATTACCAAAGAAAAGTGAAGCCAAAATTTCGGGCAATACAATAAAAAAGTTGAAGATGCCCATATAAACTCCCATTTTTTCTTTTGGTAAGCAACCTGCTAACATTGAGTAAGGCATTGATAAAATTGATGCCCAAGCAATACCAACCATTCCCATTGCAATAAATAAATTATTTGGATTGTGGATGTATGCAACAGAAATTAAACCAATACCGCCAATTAAAAGACAAGTAGTATGAGTTAATTTTTTACCCATTTTGCTTACAACAAATGGTAATGAAAATGAGAAAGCAAATGTCACCAAATTTAAAATGGCTGAAGTAGCATTGGCGTGTTCTAAACCTTTAGTATAAACTTCTGCATTTGTTTTGGCATCTCCACCAAAAATATCAGCAGCAACACCTGTGCTGTAATAAAACCACATTAAAAACAATCCAGGCCAAGTTAGAAAATTAACTAATGCCAACTTCTTCATTTGTGGTGGCATATTTTTAATGGCGTCTATAATTTCTGCAACAATACCAGCACCTTTTTCTTTCTTTTTTTCTTTCCAGTTTTCGTCAGATGGTGGATATTCCTTACTAAAAATAATGGTGTATAAAACCGCAATAAAAAAAACAGCACCTCCAATGTAAAAAGAATACATAATATTTTTAGGGATGCCACCACCAATTTTATCTCTAGAAATATGAAACCAATCTACTAAAACTGTTGGTAAATAGCCAGCAATAAAAGATGCTAGTCCAATAAACATACTTTGCATTGCATAACCAAAGCTCATTTGTTTATCATTTAAATTATCGCCAACAAAAGCACGAAACGGCTCCATACTAATATTAATGCAAGAATCTAAAATCCATAATGTACCAGCTGCCATCCATACTGTTGGAGAGTTTGGCATAACAAAAAGTGCCAATGAACTTAGTATGGCTCCTACTAAAAAATAAGGTCGTCTTCTTCCAAGTTTAGGATGCCAAGTATGATCGCTTAAATAGCCAATAATTGGTTGAACTAATAAACCAGTCATTGGGGCTGCAAGCCATAATCCTGGAATTTGTTCTGGCGATGCACCTAAAAATTCATATATAGCACTCATATTGCCCATTTGCAAACTCCAACCAAATTGAATTCCAAAGAATCCAAAACACATATTCCAAATTTGCCAAAAAGTTAACTTTGGTTTAACACCAGTGTACACTGTACTCATATTGCAATCGTTTATTTGTTAGAATGTGTATTTTTTACACCGTCCGAAATTAGGGGTAATTTTTTTACACACATTAATTCTCATATCTAAATTTATAATTCTTGCTTAAAAAACTATCAATTGTTAGTTTTTTCAATTTCCTACATTTGCCAAAATTTTTAAAATGAACATTAAGAATAATATTCTTGAGACCATTGGTAACACACCAATGATTCGTCTAAATAAAATAACTAAAAATTTGCCTTGTGAGGTTTTAGCTAAAGTTGATTACTTTAATCCTGGTAATTCTATTAAAGATAGAATGGCTTTAAAGATGGTTGAGGTTGCAGAACAAGAAGGCAAATTAAAACCTGGTGGAACTATTGTTGAAGGCACAAGTGGTAATACTGGTATGGGTTTGGCGTTGGCTGCTGTTGTTAAAGGATACAAATGTGTTTTTGTTACAACAGATAAACAAAGTAAAGAAAAAGCAGATATTTTAAAAGCAGTTGGTGCAGAAGTTATTATTTGTCCAACCAATGTTTTACCTGAAGATCCACGTAGTTATTACAGTGTAGCAAAACGTTTGGCAACCGAAATTCCAAACAGTATGTATATGAACCAATATGATAATTTGGCTAATAGACAAGCACATTATGAAAGCACAGGGCCAGAAATTTGGGAACAAACTGGTGGCAAAATAACACACTTGGTTTGCACTGCTGGCACTGGTGGAACTATTACTGGCACTGCAATGTATTTGAAAGAAAAGAATCCTAACATTAAAATTTGGGCAATAGATGTATATGGTAGTTTGCTTACCAATTACTATAAAACTGGTGAGTTGGATATGAGTTTTGTGCATCCATATATTAGCGAAGGTTTTGGTGAAGATTTTTTACCACAGAATTATGATATGAGTGTGATTGATGCATTTGAACAAGTAACTGATAAAGATGGTGCTGTGATGGCAAGACGCATTGCAAAAGAAGAAGGAATGTTTTGTGGATATAGTGCTGGTAGTTGCTTGCAAGGATTGTTTCAATTGAAAGATACCTTGAAAAAAGATGATATGGTGGTGTGTATTTTTCACGACCATGGCAGTAGATATGTTGGAAAGATTTACAATGACCAATGGATGATGGAACGTGGATTTTTGGATGTAAAAACATTTAAGGATATAGTTAGTGGCAGAGCAGGACAAAGATTAATAACTATTGAGCCAACACACACAGTAGCACAAGCTGTAGAACTAATGAAGAAATACGATATTGAACAAATACCTGTTATGAAAGATGATCTTGCAGTAGGTAGTTTAAGTGAACAAGGATTGTTCATGAAAGTGTTTGCCAATGCTGATATTAAAAATGCTACAGTTGAAAGTGTAATGGAAGCAGCATATCCTATTGTAGATTTTTTAACTCCTATTGAAAAGCTTGGAAGCCTAATCAATAAAGAAGTTGGTGCTGTTTTAGCAAAAGATGAAACTGGTGCCTACCACATTGTTACTAAGTATGATGTGATACAAAGTTTGACTAAGTAAAATAATTTATCAAGAATAAAAAACCTCGAAAACATTATGTTTTCGAGGTTTTTTATTTTACAAATTAAATAATCCTTTGTTCAATAATTGAAGCGTTTCTTTTTTATAGTCCGATGGAATTAATAAAGAAATATTATGTGCACTACCTCCATAATTAACCATAGTTACTGGTATTGTTTTTATAGAGTTAAATAGTGTTTGTAAAACATGTTCTGTTTTTGCAATTTCATTTCCTACAATTGAAATGATTGTTTGATTTTTTTCTAGTTCAATACTGCCAAATTGTTCAAGTTCAGTAATAATTTCATTTAAATGTGCATCATTGTCAATAGTCACACCCACGGCAACTTCACTTGTTGTAACCATATCAATGGATGTTTTATACTTTTCAAAAACTTCAAAAGTTTTTCTTAAAAAACCATACGCCAAAAGCATTCTACTACTTTTTATTTTAATAGCAATAATGCCATCTTTTGCAGCAATAGCTTTAACACCAACGCTTCCAGCTTCTTGCTTAATAACAGTTCCTGCAGCCCAAGGCTGCATTGTGTTCAATAACTTCACAGGAACTTTCTTTTGCTGTGCTGGCCAAATACAAGTTGGATGTAAAATTTTTGCACCAAAATATGCAAGCTCAGCAGCTTCGTCGAAACTCAATTGTTCAATTGGTAATGTCTTTTCAACAACCCTAGGATCGTTATTATGCATACCATCAATGTCAGTCCAAATTTCGCAAACACTAGCGTCTATAGTTGCAGCAATAAGTGATGCAGTGTAATCGCTACCACCACGTTTTAAATTATCAACTTCTTCTCTTACATTTCTACATATATAGCCTTGTGTTATAAATAATTTTTCGTTTTGATTGTCTTTTAAAAGTTTGTTTAAACGTCTTGAAATACGTTCTAGCTTTGGTTCTTCATTTTCATCAATGCACATAAAATCGAGTGCTGGCAAAAAAGTGTGGACTATATTTTTTTCTTTTAGATAAACGCAAAAAAGCTTTGTACTTAATAACTCGCCTTGTGCAAGAATATCTTTATTCAAAGCATCACTGTAAGATATTTTTAGGATGATATTTAAAAAATCAAAATGCTCTGCAATATTTGCATTTGCTTCTGTTTTAGATTCAGGGAAGACAACAAGCGTTTCAATAAAATTTTTGTAATATGTTTCAAGTTCATCAATTCGTTGCTTTGCTGGAACTTTATGCCCCAATGAAAGATGCTGACTAATTTCTGCAAGAGCGTTGGTTGTTCCACTCAATGCACTTAGTACAACAATCTTAGCCTCAGTTTCTTTGGAAATTAATTCTGCTACTTGATGCATTCGTTCAGGCTTGCCTACACTGGTGCCTCCAAATTTCATTACTTTCATATACTTGCTTATTTTATGGGATTGCAGCAAATTTATCCTTTGAAAGTTATTGGCAAAAAGAAAAGGTGCTAAATGATTTTTAACATCACTTAACACCATCCTTTCACAAAAAAAAGATACTTATAAATCAGCTGTTTTTAATTTTTTGGGGAACTTAATATCTGCTGTTTGCACAGTTCCATTTCTGTTGAACTTAACTTTAAAAGTGTCACCCTCTTTCACAGTTTTTGTTTTATCTTTTAGGTCATCAACTGTTTTAATAGCGTCTCCATTTATTTCACTAATAACATCACCATTTTGAAGACCAGCTTTGGCTGCAGGTGTATTTTCATCTACTTCTAAAACCTTTACTCCAGTTCCTTCTTCAACATCTTGAACTTTTAAGCCCATTTTAGGTTTCATAGATTTATGAAATATTTTGAAGTCGCCATTTGGAGATTCATTAAATGGAAACATTTCCATTGGTTCAGCATCTTCATTATTAAACCTAAAAACCCGTTCTCTTTGCACTTCATTTTTTCCTAAAGTTGCTGTTGCTGTTTTTGTTTTCCCATCTCTTAAATATGTAACTGTTATTTTATCTTCAGGATTGTGCTTACCAATAGCTTCAACTAAATCATCACTATTTGTAATTTTATAGTCGTTGATTTTTGTAATAATATCGTCTTTTTGTAAGCCAGCTTTTTCAGCAGCACTTTCTTTTGAAACAGTTAAAATTTTTGCACCCTTTTCATCCTTGTTGGTTACTACACCTAACAAAGCTTTGTTTGAAGGAAAATCGTTCATATCGAAGTTGCCTTCTATTGTTCCTTCAAAATCTTCCAATCCTGCAGGTGGTGGCGGTGGTGCTGGAAAATTAAAAACTCGCATTTTTTTCATATATGGTGCAATGGCACCTAAGTGGTTTGCACTACCTTTTAGTTCCATTAATTCTTTTTCCGACATCTTATCAATAGGCTTGCCATTGATGGTAATATCATCACCATCAACCATTACTGTAATTCGCTTTTGTTTTTTCGCTTTTTTATCATCAGCAAAATTTTCAATTGGCTCACCATTTACGGTAATTTTTTCCTCATCAACAACCACTGTAGTTTTTTCTGATTTTTTTCCGTTGCCTAATTTTTTTACAATTACTTTCTCACCTTTTTTGGGTTTAAAAACATTTTCAGATTCTTGTGCTATCAACTTTGAGCCTAAACTAAACATAAGTAAACCTGAGATTAAAATTTTCTTTTTCATAATATTTTTTTTGATGTACTAAATTTTTCGTAGGTCAAAAATAAGGGAAATGATTTAATACGAAATGTTTCGGATTTGTTAAAATTTTAGATATTGATGCAATTTGCCTTAGAATTATTGATAAAAGGAGTACTAAAACACTAACTTAGTAAAAATTTTGTAGCTAAAGCAGCGAAACAAAAAGAAATAGCATCATTTAAATATCCAAAACATTAAAAGGTTGACTGAGCAAGAAATAATATTAGGTTGCATCAGGCTAAATAAGCAATGCCAGCGTATACTGTTTGATCAGTATGCTGGCAGGTTTATGAATTTATGTTTAAGATATGCTAATAATCAAATGGAGGCAGAAGATATGATGCAGGAAGGGTTTATCTCTATTTTTAAAAATATTGAGCAGTATAAAAATGATGGGCCATTTGGGGCTTGGATGAGGAAAATAATGGTAAATGCTGCTTTAAGTGTTTTAAGAAAAAAGAAAGTACAATTTATAGACATAGACCAATCAGAGGCATACCAAAAATCAATTGATACTTACACTTATTCAAATTTGGGTGAGGAAGATTTAATGAAGCTTATTAATGCTTTGCCAAATGGTTATAAAGTGGTTTTTAATTTAAGTATCATTGAAGGATTTAGTCATGAAGAAATAGCTAAAATGCTAGATATTCAACCTGCAACAAGCAGAAGTCAATTAGTAAAGGCAAGAAAAATGTTGCAACAACAAATTATTCACTTAGAAAAAATTGCTGTATAATGACAAATAAATTATTCGACAGTTTTGTTAGCGATAAATTAAACAATTACGAAAGCCCTGTGCCAGATGGACTTTGGGAGAAAATAATTGCTGAAGAAGAACGCAAGCCCAAATTCATTTATTGGTGGAATAATAGAATTTCAATAGGTGTTTTTGCTTTTTTAGTTTTATCGGGGATTAGTTATTTTGGGTATAAAAATTTATCATTTAGAGAAAAAGTAAAATCAAATTATCAAACTTCTAGCAATAGAAAAGAATTGGTTAAGGGTGAATTGGCTACAAATAGTGCTGCAGTAAATAGTATTAGAAACGCAGATTCAAAAATTGTTAAAGATGCTATAGAAAATAGCCAGAATTTAGCTAAACAAAACACTAAAAGAGGAGATGAAGGGTTAAATAATATTACGGAATTAAGCAAATTCAGTAGATATAAATATGCCAAAAAAGCATTATTGAAGGATGTTGTGATTAAAGAGAAAAATGGTATAGATTTAGCTTCTTCCTTAGACGACAAAAGTGACTATAAATTGAATGATTTAAGCGATAGAAATTCAATTAAGAATAGATTTTCAGTTAAAAAAGATAAATCATTTGCAAATAGAAGACAGCCAAACGAAAGTTTTAATTTCAGCGATAAATTTTACAATTCAAATCAACCAAAAGTCAATGGTATATTGATTTATAGTGAAAATAATTTAACAGAAATTAATAGTTTAACAGAAAAAAAAGTACTTAATCTAGGCAAACTTTTTAGTGGCACAGATGATTGCCCAACTGCTAAAGGCACTTACAGAAACGATACTTATGTTGAAGGATATTTTTCGCCAGATTTTGCCTTTAAAAATGTTACAAGTACTAAGTCTGGTAATGATGATTATTTATCAAAAAAAGATAGTAGTGAAACAATGCAACTTGGTTTTACTATTGGTGCTAGATTTAGTAAATCAATCACAAATAATTTGTTGTTAAAAGCTGGTTTGCAATATTCTCAAATGAATGAAAAATTTACTTTACGAACAGAGAATGACAGACGCCAAACAATTGTAATTAATAGCCACACAATTATTCGTCCTGGTCAATCTGACACAACTGTTAGCGATACATCAGTTTTTGTTCAAATTGGTTACAGGGTTAGAACTAGTATGAATTATTATAGAAATTTAGAAATTCCTTTAATGCTTTCTTATGAACTTCCCTCAGAAGATAGTAAATGGAAATTTGCTTTGAATGGAGGTGCTATCTTAAACCTTACATCTTGGTACGAAGGCAAAACAATTGATGCTAATTATAATTTAGTAAACATTGGTAGCAAAGCAAATAATGGGTTTTATAAACATCAATTTGGGGTTAGTTTATATGGTGGATTTAGTGTTTTAAGAAATATAACACCTGAGCTAGATATTTTTGCTGAGCCATATTTTAGATATGGACTGTACAATGTGCAAAGTAGTGTAGGATTTAATCAAAGGTTTAGTATTGCTGGCTTACAGCTTGGTGCTAGATTGAAAATTAATAAAAATAAACATTTATAATTTTTGTAGGCAGCGTTTTAGATTATCATAACATCAATAGTGTAGTTCAGATTTATGAAAAGAATTTTACAAATACCTTTAGTTACAGTTTGTCTTTTATTTTTTGTAGTTTCTTGTACAAAAAATACAGACAAATTTACACCTTATTCAACTGCAGAGTTGAACGACGTTAGTTGGTCTAGTATTGGTGTTAGCGATGCAAAAGCAAAGCAAATAATAGATATTTTGTCTAAGCCAAGTTTCACAAGCTCATTTAGTGCTGTTGATGGAGTATTAGTTAATGTTAGCGATAGTTTGCAAATCTCTTTACCAAGTAGTAGTTATACCTTAAATGGAAGTAGTTTTCCAATTGGAAATATTCAGTTTTCAGTAAAACAATTATTAACAAAAGGCGATTTTTTAAGAAATTTAATTCCAAGTTCTAGTAGTAATTCAATTCAAGAAACCAAAGGTTCTTTTCTAGTTGAACTTAAAGACAATAATAATAATAAATTGTCTTTAGATAAAAATGCTTTATTTAGTTTAAGGCTCATTGATAGCAATCCATCGTCGGAGTATAAGTTTTGTTTGGGTAACGCAACATCTTACAACGAAGGGGGCGTTCAATGGAATTATGCAGATAGCACAGAAAGTGGTTATTTGCAAACAAATAATATTTTGATGCAAGGTGTTCAAAAACCTGCCTATGAAGTAAACAGCAAAAAACTAGCCTGGATAAATATAGCTAAGCCACTTGCAGGGTTAACTACAGTTGCATCAGATGTTATTTTGCCTCAAAATTTTACAAATAAGAATACATTCGTTTTTGCGGTTTTTTTAGATAAAAATATTGTTTTGCAATTAATGCCTAACTATAATAGCCAAGCTTTTACAGCAAAAAACCTTCCAATAGGCAGTAATATTAAACTTGTTTCAATATCCTTAATTGATGGTCAATTTTACTTGGGCAAACAAGATATTGTTGTGTCAAACGCTAGTCAATATTCATTAAAACCTAGTAATTTGCCTATTACCAAAAGTGATTTAAGTGTTTTCTTGGATGGGTTATAGTTTTTTCGATTATGGTGTAAAGGGATTGTAAGTAATTGCAATCCTTTTTTTGTGGAATATTGTTTACAGATATTTTGTAAAATTCCTTAACCTTTGTAAAATCTTCAATAAATGCTAGCAACAAAATCTCCAGCTGTTTTATTATTAAGTGATGGTTATATTTTTAAAGGTTTTCACTATGGAAAAAGTGGAACTACTTTTGGTGAAATTTGCTTTAATACAGGAATGACTGGGTATCAAGAAGTTTTTACAGACCCAAGTTATTCAGGGCAAGTTGTTGTAATGAATAATGTACACATTGGAAATTATGGAACCAAAGATTCAGATGTTGAAAGTAATTCTGTAAAAATAAAAGGACTAATTTGTAGAAATTTTGAAGAACAATTTAGCCGAATTCAATCTACAAAGAATATTCAAGAGTATTTAGTTGAGAACAATATTGTAGTAATTGATGGTGTTGATACAAGGGCTTTGGTAGCTCATATTAGAACCCAAGGTGCAATGAATTGCATTATTTCATCAGAAATTTTTGATGAAGAAAAGTTGAAAGAAGAACTAAATAATTGCCCAAATATGGATGGTGCAGAATTGGCGAGCACAGTTAGCACAAAAGAAGCTTATGAATTGGGAAATCCTAATGCAGCTATTAAAGTATCGGTATTAGATTTTGGAATAAAATCCAATATTTTAAAATGCCTTGTAGATAGGGGAGTGCACGTAAAAATTTACCCTGCAAAAACGAGTTTTAATACATTAGCCGAATTTAATCCAACAGGTTATTTCCTTTCAAATGGCCCAGGAGACCCAGCATCAATGCCTTATGCTGTTGAAACTATCAAACAAATACTAGCAACCAATAAACCACTTTTTGGAATCTGTTTGGGGCATCAATTACTAGCACTAGCCAACGATGTTGATACTTTTAAAATGCACTATGGACATCGTGGTTTAAATCATCCTGTTAAAAACATAATTACTGGGCAATGCGAAATAACATCACAAAATCACGGTTTTGGTATTAGTGCTGAATCTGTTAAAGCAAATAATAATATAGAAATTACCCATATAAATCTTAATGATGGAAGTGTTGAAGGAATTAGACTAAAAGATAAGCTTGCTTTTAGCGTTCAATATCATCCTGAATCATCACCAGGGCCACACGATAGTCGTTATTTGTTTGATGATTTTGTGGCAATGATGGCAAACTAATTCGTCACACGCAAGCCTTTTATTTATGCATATTCATATCATTAATGGTCCTAATTTAAATTTGTTAGGCAAACGTGAAATTGATATTTATGGTAGAGAGTCTTTTGATACATATTTTCAGAAGTTAAAACATTCATATCCTACGATAAATCTAACTTATTTTCAAAGCAATATTGAAGGGGAATTAATTGATGAAATTCAAAAGGTAGGTTTTACAGTTGATGGAATTATTTTAAATCCAGCAGGCTATTCACATACATCTGTAGCAATTGGAGATGCAGTTGCTGCAATAAAATCTCCTTTAATAGAAGTGCATATTTCAAATATTTATGCAAGAGAAGATTTTAGAAAACATTCATATTTATCAGCCAAAGCTGTAGGTGTTATAACTGGTCTTGGACTAGATGGATATAAACTTGCCTTACAACACTTCATTAATCACTCAACTAAATAGTAATAACAATGAAACTTCGAACCTTAGTTTTATCACTTTGCTTACTTAATATTTTTTTAAATTCTTGTGCTCAAAAAAAAGGGGATGATAAAATAGTTGCATTATCAGCTAAAGAATTTAAATCAAAATTGGAAACAACTTCTAACAGACAATTAATAGATGTTCGAACTCCAAAAGAAGTAAATGAGGGTTATATTTCCGGAGCTGAGAATATTGATTTTAATGAAGATGATTTTGAAAAGAAAGCTCTGCAATTAGATAAGCAAAAACCAACTTTTGTTTACTGCAAAGCAGGCGGTAGAAGTCAATCTGCTGCAGCATTGTTAATATCACTTGGGTTTAAAAATGTGTATGATTTGAAAGGTGGAATTATTAGTTGGAATAATAATCATTTACCATTGGAGGATGCCAAGACCAAGGCAATAAAATTGGCTGAAGAAAAAGTTGTTACAGACCAACTAACTGTTGAAGCTTATAATAAAATTGTTAGTGCTGATAAAGCTGTAATTGTTGATTTTTATGCAGAATGGTGTGGTCCTTGCAAGAAATTATCTCCCATTTTAGAAGCATTTAAAAATGAATACGGCAATAAAATAAAAGTAGTTAAAATCGACTTTGATAAAAACCCTTCATTGGTAAGATATTTTCAAATTGAAACAATTCCTCTTTTGCACTTGTATAAAAATGGAAAGTTGGTAAATCAATTAATTGGAATGCAGGATAAAATTGAATTGAAAAAGGAAGTAGAAAAACTGATTCAGTAAAACTTTTATGTTTTTAGTTGTAATAAACAACAAAGCCTTATTTTCACTACCCTAATTTTTAGTCTTCATTTTTTGAAGACTTTTTTATCTAAAAAGGTGAATATGAAAAAAAATAGTTACAAGTTTGAATTTGAGGTTTATGAATCAATAAATGATTTGCCAGAAGGTGATGCAAAGCTTTTAGCCAAAGCAAGAAAAACTACAGAAACAGCTTATGCACCTTATTCTCATTTTTTTGTTGGTGCTGCAGCAATGCTAAAAAATGGTAAAGTTGTTACAGGTACCAATCAAGAAAATGCAAGTTATCCGGTAAGTATTTGTGCAGAGAGGTCGTTGCTTTCCTCTGCGTCTGCTTTATATCCAGAGGTAGCTGTAGAAACAATGGCAATCAGTTATCACAATTATAATGACAATGCAAATAGTAATAGACCGATTAGCCCTTGTGGTATGTGCAGACAAAGCTTGGTGGAATATGAAGGCAGATGGAAAAACCCAATAAGACTAATTTTAAGTGGTATCGACGGCAAAGTGTATGTCATATCAAAGGCATCACATTTATTGCCACTAGGTTTTACTGGCGATGATTTAAAATAGATGTTATAGAAAATATAAAAATTTAGAAATAATTACTAACACAGGCAGCGTTTTGGTAAAAATATTTATCTTTACTTCACAACATAAAAAATTATTTATGAAAAAGATTATAGCAGCAATTCTTTTAGTGGTTCTTGTATCATCAATGATATCATCTTGTGCATCTCGCCATAGCGGTTGCCCAACTACTAATCCAAGATATTTTAGAGGCTAATTTATGAATTGGAAAACATTAGAAAATGAAGCTCAGCTAAATGAATTAACTGAGTTTTCGTTTAAAAAACCACAAGCTATTTTTAAGCATAGCACCCGTTGCAGTATTAGTTCAATGGCTAAAAGTCGTGTTGAAAAATCTTTTACTGAATCTATCGATTTTCATTATTTTGACTTAATAGCAAACAGGTCATTATCTAATTTAATAGCTGAAAAATTTGATGTTCACCATGAATCACCACAAATACTACTTATAAAAAATGGTGAATGCATTTATGATGAAAGTCACAACGGTATTAATGTGGAGGAACTTGAAGAAGTCTTATAAACTTTAATTATCAAACTTTTTTTAGTTGATAAACTTGTTAATTTATAATGATTTCCCCATTCATATATTTTTAACATTTATTTTTTCTTATTAAAGAATTTAATCACTATTTTAGCAACATAATTTTTTAACAAAAAAATCTACATTATGAAAAGAGTACTACTTCCTATTCTGGCTCTATCTACAGTTTCTGTAGCATCTTTTGCACAAAGTAAAACTTTTGCAATAACTTCTGAAAAGAAAGGCGAATTCCAATGGACAGCAATTAGAGAAATTGACTTTTCAACTGGAGAATTTACTAAAACACTTTACACTAAAGCACCTCAACAAAATACACAGTTACGTGGAGCAGATGGATTTGCTGTAAATAGCGATGCATTTATTACTGGTCGTGGTGTTGCTGCTGCTGCTTACGATAAGGTTACAAATCGTTTATATTTCTCAGAAATGTACGGCAATACTTTAAAATTTGTTGATTTAGCTTCTTCAAATTCTGGGGCTTTAACTGTAGGACAAAATAGCGATGCACGTTTTTCAACTGGTACTAAGCAATACGATGAAAGTAATGTAATAACTCGTATGGCTTTCAGCAACGATGGTATTGGTTATGCTTTAACAAACGATGGTAACAATTTAATTAAATTTACAACAGGTGTAAATGCAACTGTTACAAATTTAGGTGCATTAAGAGATAGCCGAAATAATAAAGATGTAAGCATCCACACACAATGCACTAGTTGGGGTGGTGATATGATTGGTGATATTTATGGTAATCTTTACATTATTACAATGCGTAATTATGTATTTAAAGTAAGTGTTGCCAAAATGGAAGCTGAGTTAATTGGAACTATCAAAAATTTACCAGCAACTTTTACTACAAATGGTGCTGCTGCTGATGAAGATGGAAACATTATTTTAAGTAGTGCTAGCAATGCTGACAAC
>JBMLRA010000324.1:0-24086 GCA_049241265.1 Chitinophagaceae bacterium | reverse complement strand
TAGCAACACTATCACATCCTTGTGAGTTGGTTGTTGTGAACGTATAAGTTCCTGCTGCACTTCGTGAACCATTCCAACTGTATGGTAATTGACTTGGACAAATACTCACATTAGTAGTTGATGTTGTATTTGTTTTTACTGTTAAGTTTAATGTAGCAACACTATCACATCCTTGTGAGTTGGTTGTTGTGAACGTATAAGTTCCTGCCGCATTTCTTGAACCATTCCAACTGTATGGTAATGCACTTGGGCAAATGCTTACATTTGTTGTACTAGTGCTAGTTGACTTTACAATCACACTTGCTGTATCAGCACAACCATTTGTTGTATATATAAAATTATAAGTACCAGCTACAGTTAAGCTAGTAATTGTAGTTGTAGGACTATTGGGTGTTGTAATAACAGCTGATGCTGGATTTCCTGCTTGTGCTACCCAAGTACCAATACCTGTTGCAGCCATTGTTGCAGTTGCATTTCTACAAACAGTTTGATTTACTCCTGCATTAGGTGTTGTTACAGTAACGTTCAATACCACTGTATCAGTGCATCCTGTATATGCAGTTCTTATTGCATAATAAGTACCAGTGCTAGTTGGTGATGTTACTGTTATGAAAGCACTATTTTGAAAAGTCGTGTAACCTTGTCTTGTGTAAATAGAAGTGAATGTTGGTAAATTATTTGAGCAAACAGAAATCGCAGTATCTGAAGGGTAAGAACAACTTACTGAAGAAATATTAATATAGGTATCAGTGCTTCCGGAAATAGGGCATCCATTAATATCAAATGCAGCAGGATTACTTCCTTTAACAAATGTATTGCCTGAAATTAAACCAGTTTGACTTGAAAATGCTCTATTTTCCATTTTATTATCACACTTCAACAAAAAGCAATCTCTTGTTGCTGTTGCCTTGTACGTAATAACTGTGCTATCTGCACCTGTTGAACTATTTGCAACCTTTCCTCCTGTTGATGAATTAGCACCTAATCCTATTCTAAACATTAATTTTTTACTTGCACCATTGTATTCAGCTTGGTCGTCTAAAACAACATCTGTTTTACTTCCTGTAAATGGTCCATAAGTATATCTTATACTGTTGGGAACGAAATTTGACAATTCAGTCAGGCTATCTGTTACAAAAGAATTAGTAGAAGTATCACTTCCTAAATTATAAATTGTAAGTCTATAAGTAACCGTATCTCCTGGAGCAACTATTTGGTTGAAAGCATTATTTCCAAACCTATCAAATACTTTTTTATCAACTCTTAAATCAGGTTCATACACATCAATTGCTGTTGTAAGCATTTGAGTTAAATAAATTTCACCACCAGATGTAACCCTTAGTGTAGCTGATGAAACTGCATTTCCTATATAATTCTTTGTTGAGTTGTTTGGTGAGAAAATATCAGCGTCTAAACCAACTGTGTTATTTAAATTTGGTAATCTGAAAGGAGTTAATATACCGTTTCTTGAAACTGTACTATTCATTACATCGCTAGTAGGATTTAATGCATCTGAAATATTTAAAAAACCTGACCCACCATTAAACAGTAACTGATCTCCTGTTGAACTTCTATCACCATCGTGTGTATAATTTCCAATTTCAAATGTAATAGGCCCGGTTGGAGGAGTTAAAAAACCAGAAAGAGGAACATTAACTGTTGTGGTTCCACTCACATTCACCAATCCATCAAAAACGGTTAATTGACGCATATTCATCAATTCATTTTTATAAACGACAACTATATTCCAACTTCCCCAAACATTTGAACTGCCGATTCCACTTGTTGGAATATCCGCTACTGTGAACCTTGCATTTGTTCCTGCTGCTTGAACTATTGATGTGATATTTTTAAAATTATGATAGGAATTATAACCTGTTGTATTTACGAATTTTTGGTCTGCCACGATAGTTTGATAACTACCGTTATTTACTCTCAACTTCACATTTGCGTTTCCTTGTGTTGCACCACCAATTGCACCCCAATACAATCCTGCAAAGGAAATTGAGCTACAGTTTGAAAGAGCCAAACTATCACTTGAAGATTGAAAAGTAGTAGAATTGCCATCAATATCAACATATGCTGCATTAAAATCATTGTTTCTATACGTTCCAGATGGTGGAACTGCAACTGAACCTGTTTGGCAGCTTCCACCAACAGTTGTTGGGTTAGCAGCACAACTTACTGCTGCGTTTGCCAAATAAACAATTCCTCCTTTTTGGGTTGTTTGATATCTAATACTAAAAGGGGTAATAACTTGACTGTAACCGATTATTGACAATAAAGTAAATAAGAAAGTTAAGTTTGTTTTACCCATTTTTTGTATATAAACCATCGTTTATAACTATTAATTTTTTATAAAATTCCCAAATAAAAGGGTCTTAGACAACCCCTTAAACTAAGGACAAGCATTTGTTCCCCATAATTAGCGGGTAAAAAATTATTTACATAGAGAGGATAAACACAGAAGATTTTGCTTAATATGATAATTAATATATTAATTCTCCTTTTCGATTCAATCTATTAACCTAAAACCATTTTAAGACATAACGTAAATTTAAGAACGTCTTTTAAATTAAATTATTGTGCAATTAGTTAAAAATTTTGATGCAGTTGCAAAAAATTAGCTTCGCCGTTAATGTTTGCTAACATATAAGGGTTAAATTAAAATTTATTAGTAAAAGAAGTATTAGTTTTAGCAAAAATGAAATATGAAGAGGATTTTATTTTTTATATTTTTATTGAGTTACATAACTGCCAATGCTCAGTTTAAAAAAATTTCAATAAGAAAAAAGGGTAAAGAAAAATTTAGTTACTCCTTAGGTTTTCCTATTAAATTATTAACAAAAAATGATTCATTGGTTTTTGGGATGATTCATTTTATAACAACAGATTCAATTACATTAAACGTATTTGATAAAGTTGCTATGGCCGATATTAAAAGTATTGAGCCATTAGTTAAAAACAAACTACAATCTACAAAAATAAAATCTATAGAAGAAGGTGCTGTTGGTGTTTTGATGTCATTGGCTGCAATTGCAACTTTTGATGCAGAATCTATGATTGATATATGGTTTCAAAATGTTGAAGATAAAGCTTACAGTAATTATGGATATGATGATAGCAAATTAAACAACAAACAAAAACGAAACTTTAAAAAAAGATGGAGCAAAAAAGAGTTTGAATTTATTGTTGAATAAATCTATAATGCTAACAGTAAATAAATTCATTATCCTATACTATAAAACACTCATTACATTTCTATTGTAATTGTGTATTCCTTATTCGAAAACCCCTTTCACCATTGCATCTAAGAATCTTTGCATCTCTTCCATTGTTTTAATATCATTAACCACCAATAAAAAGTTTTTGGCAACTTGTTTAAGATGTGCTTTGTTAGTTCCAGTTTGTAGATAATCTAAAATATTTTTAAACAAATCACTTTCAAAATATGGGCTATCATTTTTGTTTATAAAATAGCAACGCATTGTATTTTCTTTTAGGCTCATTTTTTCAAAGCCAAGTCTCACAGCCTGCCATCTGCAACGAACTGTAGTAAATAAATCTTCTACAGATTTTGGAATAGCACCAAACCTATCAATCATTTCTTCGTGAAATAATTTCAAATCTTCTTCTTTTTCGCAGTTATCTAAGCGAGTGTAAAGTGATAATCTTTCTGTAATACTTTCTACGTAACTATCGGGTATTAATATTTCCAAATCTGTATCAATGGTGCAATCTGTAACATAATCATCTTGCTTACTTATTTCATCTTTAAATAAATCTTTAAAGTCTTTACGCTTTAATTCTCTAATGGCTTCTTGTAATATTTTTTGGTAAGTTTCAAAACCAATATCAGCCATAAAACCACTCTGTTCGCCACCAAGCATATTGCCTGCACCACGAATATCTAAATCACGCATTGCAATTTGAAAGCCACTTCCAAGATCACTAAACTGTTCAAGGGTTTGTAATCTTTTTCTGCTATCAACAGGTAAGGTGCCAAGTGGTGGGGCTAGTAAGTAACAGAATGCTTTTTTATTACTTCTACCAACACGCCCACGCAATTGATGCAAATCACTCAATCCAAAATGATGTGCATTATTGATAATGATGGTGTTTACATTGCTAATATCCACGCCACTTTCAACAATGTTAGTGCAAACCAATACATCGTATTTCTTATCCATAAAATCTAAAATACGTTCTTCTAATTTATCGCCTTCCATTTGTCCGTGGGCAAAAGAAATAGAAAGGTCGGGGCATTGAGACTGAATAATACCAGCCAT
This sequence comes from Chitinophagaceae bacterium, assembly GCA_049241265.1. Taxonomy (GTDB): domain Bacteria; phylum Bacteroidota; class Bacteroidia; order Chitinophagales; family Chitinophagaceae; genus CAIVPM01. Next base: position 19,797 of record JBMLRA010000324.1, on the reverse strand, counting down.
TTCAGCTAATCCTTGCACACGATTATGTATGAAAAAAACTTGTCCACCACGATTTGTTTCATAATAAATAGCATCTCTTATAAAATCGGTATTGAATACCTGAATTTCTGTTTGAATAGGTTGTCTATTAGGTGGAGGCGTATTGATAATGCTCAAATCCCTTGCACCCATTAAACTAAATTGTAATGTACGTGGAATGGGCGTTGCAGTTAATGTAAGGCTATCTACATTTGTTTTTAAAAGCTTCAATTTTTCTTTATGTCCTACACCAAATTTTTGTTCCTCATCAATTACCATCAAACCTAATTGTTTAAACTTGGTATCTTTTGCCAACAAGCCATGTGTGCCAACAATAATATCTATTTTACCTTGTGCTAATTTTTCTAAAGTCTCTTTTTTTTCTTTTGATGATTTAAAGCGATTGATATAGTCAACAGTTACAGGAAAATCTTTAAATCTCTCTTTAAAGGTTTGATAGTGTTGATATGCTAAAATAGTTGTAGGCACAAGGATAGCAGCTTGTTTACCATCAACAACTGTTTTAAATGCAGCACGAATGGCAACTTCTGTTTTACCAAAACCAACATCACCACAAACCAATCTATCCATTGGGCTTTCGCTTTCCATATCTCGCTTTACATCTGCAACAGCTTTTGCTTGGTCTGGAGTATCTTCATATAAAAAACTTGCTTCCAATTCTATTTGCATATAATTATCTGGGCTATGCTGAAACCCTTGCTGTGCCTTACGTTGAGCGTAAAGTTTAATTAAATCAAATGCAACTTCTTTAACCTTTGTTTTGGTTTTTTCTTTTAGTTTGCTCCAAACATCACTACCTAATTTATTAATCTTAGGTTCAGTTCCATCTTTGCCAGTAAACTTAGAAATTTTGTGTAAGGAATTAATATTTACATATAGTATGTCTGTGTCTTTATAAATAATTCTTACTGCTTCTTGCATTCTGCCATTGATGTCTAGCTTTTGCAACCCAGAATATCTGCCAACACCGTGATCAATATGTGTAACGTAATCGCCAGGTTGCAGGTCTGTCAGTGTTTTCAACGTTAAAGCCTTGTTCTTATTAAAGGCTTGCTTTACCCTGTATTTGTGATAACGTTGAAAAATTTGGTGATCGGTGTAGCAAACAACTTTTAAATCTTGGTCAATAAACCCTTCGTGAATAGACGATGTAACAGGAACAAAATTTATCTCTGTGTTAAGATCTTTAAAAATAGAGTAAAGCCTTTCCAGTTGCTTTGCTTGTTCTGCGAAAATGTAAATTTCAAAACCTTTTTCCTCGTGCTGTTTCAAGTCTTTAATCAGCATTTCGAAATTTCGATTAAAGCTAGGTTGAGGTTTTGTTTGAAAAGAAATCGCTTCTTGTTTTTTGTTACTTGTTTCTTGTTTACATATTCTTACTTCCAAATCCCTACTTCCAAATTGTATTTTACTTCCAAATTCAATAATAGTGCGAGTTCCAAGTTGTCTTTCAATAGTTGCAACAGGAACAAAGTCTTCAATTTTTAGTTCTTTCAGTATTTTTTCATTGCTCTCTTCATCATCTTCTTTCAATTGCAAATTAGCTATTGATGATGGGCTTGTAAATAATGCTAATGCTTCTTCTTGAAGCTCTATTTTTTCTTTTATAATTTCCCAATCCTTTAGCCATACAACTGTATTTTCTGGAAGAAATTCTAACAACGTAACCTTCTCTCCACTTTCAAATTGTGTTTCAACATTTGGGATAATATTTACCTGCAAAATTTTTCTCTCGCTCAATTGTGTTTCAGGATCAAATATTCTAATACTGTCCACCTCGTTGCCAAATAGTTCAACGCGATAAGGTTTTTCGTTGCCAAAAGAATAAATATCTAAAATACCGCCACGTAATGCAAATTGACCAGGCTCATATACAAAATCGGTTCTGTTAAAACCATACATCACAAACAATTCCATTATTCCATCAAGGTTAATGGTGTCGTTGGTTTTAATGCTAATCATATTACCGCTTAACGTTGCTGGTAACACTACTTTTTCAAATAAAGCTTCGGGGTAAGAAATGATAATTTTTTTGTTGCCGCCCTGAGCTAATTTGGTTAACATTTCAGTTCTCAACATCACATTGGATGTATTCAGTAGCCGAAAGTTTTTTTTATTCTTAAATGAAGATGGGAAATAAAATAAATCTAATGCCTGAGTAAGATTTTCTACAGAATTATGAAAGTATGCAGCCTCCTCTTCATCATTTAAAACAATTAAATGATTTACGTTGCAGGCATTCTCGTTAGCAAATACTGCACTAACAATAAACTCGGCACTACTGCCTTGTAAGTTTTTTAAAAAAATATTATTTGAAGGAATAGAAAGCCCGTCCACCAATTTTATTAGGTGGGGGGATGATTGATACTTCTGCTGCAATTCACTCAAATTCATAACGGATTGCAAATATAGCAGCAGAGCAAATTGTGTTATTCATTTATTAAAAAAACAAACTATTCATCAAGTTGAAGCGAATCGGTTGTAGTAGTAAAAACTGCTGCTAATTCTTTGGCTTTATATATTTTAGGGTTATATCTATTTCCCAGAACTATTATAGTTGCAGTATCCTTAATAAGCCTAGTAAATACAGCATTATTGCCGTGCCACCAACCATTGTGGTATGGCAACGTATAGCTAGGTAGCGTTAACAAACGCCAGCCTAATCCATAATTATGTGTACCTGCCCTTTCGTTACTATAAGGTGTATATGCCATTTGCATTGTGTTTTGGCTTACAACTTTATTATTGTATAGTGCTTGATCCCAAATTAGTATATCTCTTGGAGTACTATAAATATTTTTATCGCCATAAACACAATCTAATTTTTCAATACCATAAGGTACAAGATTATACTTGTAAGACGGGGTGTATTTACTAGTATCATTTATAGAAAAAACATAAGTATTTTGCATTCCTAATGGATCAAAAATATTTTGTTTCATATAAGTTGGAAAGTCAATCCCTGTCACCCTTTCAACTATCAATGCTAATAATGCAAAATTCGTGTTGCAATACTGAAATCGATGGTTGGGCAATGCTTCAACAGCTGGACGTCTTTCAATAAAAAAATTTAAAACATCTTCATTATTAATTAAACCTTGTTTCAGCTTTGTATCTTTAACTACACGTTGATACGTTACCCATCTGCCACGTTTATTTTTCTTTCTTAATGTTTCTGTTATTTTTCCTTCCATTAAATGCACATAATTTGGCAAACCACTTCTGTGACTTAACAAATTTTTGACTGTAATATTATTGTATGGAAATGTTGGTAAATAGGTTTTTACATCTGCTTCAATATTAACTTTTCCTTCCTCCATTAATTTTAAAACAGCCATTGCAGTAAAAGTTTTTGAAACCGATGCTATATGAAACTGACTGTTAGCTGTAATTATTTCTTTTGTTTTGAAATTAACAACACCTCTGTAGTCTTCAAAAACAATTTCACCATTTTTTGCTACTAAAATACCACCATTAAAGCCACTGTTCACCAACAAATTATTATATATTGGTTCTATTTTTTGTTGATAATATTCCTTTTGGATGGTGGTTAGTGACTGATGTGTAGTTGTGTCATGCTGCATTTTTTTTCCTGTAGCATTAGACCCCCCACAAGAAATAACTAATATTGAAAGAAATGGTATTAACATTATTCGAAACATTATTTTTTTGAGATTGAGATTAGGCAAATTTATATGCCTATACCTATTATGTAATTAAAATGACATTTAGTGGAAAATTTGTAAAATCTATGGGGGATATAAAGAGTAGTTGTTTTGTAAAATTCAAATGCCGATGTAAACTTATTTAACATCGGCATTTTATATATCATATCATTTTTAAGTTACTTTATAGTTTTCCAAACTTCTTCATTAACTTTAATTGGGTATTTTTTCTTTAATCCATCTAACCATTGTTTTTCTAGTTGTTGCTGATAATCATTCATCACTAATCCTCTTGCTTCTTCAAAAGTTCTTGGTTCTACTTTATCAAAAACTCCTGTAATGAATATAAAACTATACGATTCATCACTACCATTTTTTTCAGGTGTACTAAAGAAACCTACTTTTTTCTCAATTGCAGATTTAATTGGCAATTGATCATTTTCATATCTTCCACTGTCTGATACTGCCTTTGCACCTTCATCACCTACAATTTTTTTCCAATCTTGAGGGTTAGCCTTTATTTTATCAAAAAGTTCTAATGCAAGTGTTTTGCTATTGGCACTAATTGAAACAGCAGCAATACCTGGCTGCCAATTGTATTTGGTTTTATTAGCATCAAAATAGGTTTTCAATCCTGCACTGTCTTCAGCAGCTTTGCTCCAAACGTGTTTATCCATTGCTGCAAAAAGCAAATTAGCTTCGTCGAATTCTTTAAGTTGTGCTTGTAAGCTTTTGCTGTAGTCTTCTAAATGATTTTTGTAATATTCGCTGCAACTAACATCTTCAAACATTGATATCAACTCGGGATATGTTTTGTTGCCAGTTTCAGTACCTGAATATCTAACATTTTTTACATATTGTATAAAATCGAATAACTTAACATTTTGTTTTTTATAAGAAAATAACAATGTTGAATCGTTGGCAAAAGCAACTAAATCATCGGTACTTTTTTCTTGTATTGAGCTATCAATAAATGCCCATGCAGCAGTTTCATTAAAAAATGCTTTTCTAAATCCTGTTAAAGTTTTCCACTTAGAAATAAGGTTCTTTTTAGCTATTGCTAACCTATCGCTATTATCAAGCTTTACTTTTAAAGATGCTTGATAAATAGCATCATCGGGATTGGTTGTAATTGGCAGTATTTCAACAAGCTTCAAAATATGAATTCCGTAGTCGGTTTTAATCATTTCAGAAATATCGCCATTGTTTTTTAAAGCAAAAATTTGTTCTTCAAAAGCTCTATTGAATTTACCTAATCCAACTTCACCCATATCACCTTTGTTGTTTGCTGTTGAGTAGTCGTTGCTAAAATCTTGTGCCAGCATACCAAAGTTTTCACCACGCTTTACCCTTGCATAAACTTCTGCTGCTGTTTTATCTACTTTTTCTTTTTCAGCTTGAGTTGCATCTGGTGGATAAGATAATAAAATTTGAGACATTCTTCTTTTGCCAACAGCAGTTCTTTCGCTCACATTTTTAAAAATATGCCAGCCATAAGCACTTCTGTAAGGTGCAGAAAATTGTTGTGGCTTTAATGCATAAACAACATTTTCTATTTGATACGGCAAAGAAAATACTGTTATATAGCCAATCATTCCTTTAGCCTTTTTAACACTCTCGTCGTTGCAATATTTTTCAAGTGTTTCATCAAATTTTTTGCCTGCCTTTAAATCGGTATAAGCCTTATAAATCTCTATTCTTGCAGCCGCAGAATCGGCATTATTTGCAACGAATATTTGTGAAATATCAATATCTTTTTGGCTTCTTTCAAAGGCTTCTTTTAAAAGCGATTTGGCGTCAGCTTCTTCATTAATAATATTATCTGCAATTTGCCTTTTAAAATTATCACTTTCGGCTTTAAAAGATTTTGTTTCGTTCAATTTCTCGTCTAAAGCACTTTGCACTTTTAATTTAAAATTGATATACAAATTTCTATACTCATCTAGTGCTGTTTTTTTATCTGCAGTAGCACTTGGGTTTTTATTAAAAGCAGCTAAAAAATCTTGTTTAGTAACTACCTTATTACCAAAAGTAAAAAGCGTTTGAGAAAATGAAAAACTAGCTGTTAGTATAGCAATTGAAAAAAATAATTTCTTCATTAGATTTTGTGTAAATGGGTTTACAGTTATTTGGTTTGTTTAATTTTTTTACTAATTAAATCGTCAATTTGATGTATGGTAAGATTTTTACCAATAATTCTTTTATCAGCATCTAATAAATAAAAAATAGGTGTTTTATTTAAATCATAAGCTTGGCGAAAGTTGGGTACACCTGCTTTTTCTGTAGCTTCTTTAGCAGCTTTAGTTTCATAAGTATAATACCAACCTGATGAAAGATTTTTTTCTTGAATAAATTTCTTTAATTCTGGCAATAAATCATCTTTAGAAATTGTGCTATAAACAGCAACCCCAATATTTTTCCATTTTGCTCTGTAAATTGAATCTAGTACAGGAAGTTCCTGACGACAATGTCCACAAGTTGGATCCCAATATGCAAATAGAGTGAATTTGGCCTTAATGCTGTATAATGAAATTACTTTTCCTGTGGTATCTGTTAAATCTAATGGAGCAGCAATTGCACCTAATTGATTAAGCATTTTGCTGTAACCTTGGTCGATAATTGTTTTTTTAGATTTTGTATCAAGCAAACTAGTATCGCCACGTAAATAGTAATCGGTGAACAAATGCACAAATACCTTGTCTTGACCCATATACTCAGGATTTATATACTTGTTAGTAAACTTAGTTAAGAGATAGGCATACATTTCTTTTGTTTCTCGAGCAGAAAGCAACATATAGTCTATTTCTGGAGAAATGCTATCAGCCTCGGGAGAGATATAATATTTAAAATATTCATCAATTTTTGTTTCAAAAAAAGGTGTACGTAAAAGCCTTGCATCAGCAAAAACCACATCATCCCAATAATGCTCTCTAACAAAACGATAAGGGAAAGTAGAATCGGCTTTTTTTGTTACAGGGTCAACTGGGATTTCGGGTGTCTCTGGTCTTCGCATTGCTGATAACAAAGAGGCCATTAATGTGTTTGGATTGTTGTTAATAATATCGTCTCTTACCTTTAATAACTCATCATTTTTTTCTTTTACAGCTTTTCTAACTTTGGCAGAATCTGTTGCATTTTTTGCATCTGCCAAGCCATTTGCAATTTTTGTAAGCTCGTTTCCAATTGCACTACTTTGTATTGAATATGTTTTAAACAAATCGTTATCAGGCGAACCTGTAATAACAAATTTATCTTTTTGCGTTGTATCACCAATTATTGAAAAGTTTTGTTCATCGCCAATTAATACTTCAAATTGAATACTATAAGCCTGAGAAACAACAAAATAAATTCCTCCAATTAATTTTTTTTCTCCTTTAAAATTTCCTTTGCATTTATCATCTAGTGTACATGAGTCCATAATGGCTTTCCCTTTGCCATAATAGCAACCCAAATAAACTTTTTGGTTTTTTGCAGGGGTAAGCGTAATAGCTATGTTGTGACCACCGTCTTTACTTTCTGCCTTTTTTTCAGTAGCAATGGGTTTAGCAACAGCCGCTTTTTTGGGTTGAATACTTGTTTTAGGCTTGTTGGCTGTTTCTTTTTTTACTTGAGAAATTCCTAACGTAGAAATGATTAGTACTGTAAATAAAATAAATACTTGCTTCATTAACAATTTTTTAAGTGTACAAAAGTATGTAAAAAGCTAAAACTCAGTTTTATTGGTAAAACATTATTAAAACTAAATTTGTAAACCATAGTAATCAAATAATGTATGTAAACTACAAAGCTTTTTAAAATTTATTACACTCCTTTTCAATTATAGTGCCAAATTATTACACCCATTTTTGTAACAAAAAGTTGATTTAGACATAACAAATATTTTTTGAGACATTATTTTTACTGTAAATCAATCAATTACAAAAGTACAATTGAAAATAATTCTATTTTTCTTTGGAAAACCAACCAATTCACCCTCACCTTTGCAGCCCCAAAAGGGATTTAGTGCTGGGATAGCAGTACAAATTATTCTTAACAAGTATTTATTATAAAATTATTGATAGATACTAAATTAAAAAAAATGAGTAAATTACATTTCACAACCAAACACGCCAACTCGGCTACTGTTCAACACAACTGGTATGTTGTTGATGGTACTAATCAAACCGTAGGACGTATGTGTAGCAGAATTGCTGCCATCCTAAAAGGTAAAAACAAAGCATATTACACTCCACACGTAGATTGTGGCGATTATGTAATTGTTATTAATTGCGAAAAAGTTACCTTAACTGGTAATAAAATGAAAGACAAGGTGTACGATAGTTATAGTGGCTATCCAGGTGGTAGAAAAGAAGAAGCTGCTAAAGACTTACAACGTCGTCGCCCAGAAGTTTTAGTTGAAAGAGCTATAAAAGGTATGTTACCAAAAAACAGATTAGGACGTAAAATGTACAAAAAATTATTTGTATATGTAGGTACAGCTCATCCTCATACTGCACAACAACCTAAAGAATTAAAGTTCTAATCACAACAATTTAAAATTATTTCAAATCATAATTGATGGAAAAACAAAAAAATGCCGTTGGTCGTCGTAAAGAAGCTGTAACAAGAGTATTTATCAGCAAAGGCGAAGGCAAAATCACTGTAAACGACAAAGACTATAAACAATATTTTTCTTTGTTCTATTTACAAAATCAAGTAGAAGCACCTTTAAAAACTACTGAACAAGTTGGCAAATACGATATAGTTGTAAATGCACAAGGTGGTGGATTAAAAGGTCAGGCAGAAGCAATTAAATTAGGTATTGCACGTGCATTAATTGAAATGAATGCTGAGTTACGTCCTGCATTAAAAGCAGCTGGTCATCTTACACGTGATCCTCGTAGTGTTGAACGTAAGAAATTTGGTCATAAAAAAGCAAGAAGAAGCTACCAGTTCTCAAAACGTTAATACAAATATTCTTCAATTTTTGGAGAATGTTTGCAGAGTTGTTATAACAATATTAAAAATTATCAAAAAATTAAATTTTCTTTTAAATGGAAAATAATACATCACTACAACAACAACTTCTTGAGGCTGGTGTTCACTTTGGTCACCTTAAGAAAAAGTGGAACCCAAAAATGTTGCCTTACATTTTTGCTGAAAAGAAAGGAATTCACATTATTGACCTTAACAAAACTGTTGATGGTTTACAAGAATGTGCTGCTGCAATGAAACAAATTGCAAAAAGCGGAAAAAAAATAATGTTTGTTGCTACAAAAAAACAAGCTAAAGAAATTGTTAGCGATTGTGCAAAGCGTGTAAATATGCCTTATGCAACTGAACGTTGGTTAGGTGGTATGCTAACAAACTTTAATACTGTTCGTAAAAGCGTTAAAAAAATGCAAAGCATCGAAAAAATGCTTGCTGATGGTAGTGCAGAAAGCTTAACTAAAAAAGAGCGTTTAACACTAAGTCGTGATAAGGATAAAATGGAAAAAGTTTTAGGTGGTATTGCCCAAATGGGTCGTATGCCTGCTGCAGTTTTTATGGTTGATATTGGAGTAGAGCATATTGCTTTAGCTGAATCTAAAAGATTAGGAATCACAACATTTGGTATGGTTGATACAAACTGTGACCCTAATAAAGTTGATTTTGCTATTCCTGCAAATGATGATGCTACAAAATCTATTGCAATTATCGTTAACTACTTAACTGCTGCTATTGCTGAAGGTTTGGCTGAGCGTCAGGCAAGTAAAGATGATGATACTGACCAAGAAGATAACAATAACGAAAACGAAGCACAAGCTCGCCGCCTAGAGCAAGAAGCACAAGCTGAAGGTGGAAGAGGTGGAAGAGGTCGTGGAAGAGGAAATGATGCAGTTGGTGGACAACAAGGTGCTGGTGCTACTAAACGTAGAGTTCCAGGTCCTGCACAACGTCGTCCAGGCGGTCCAGGTGGAAGATAATTGTTAGTGATTAATTATTAATTATTAGTTATTAATGATTATATGAATAATATTCTATCAGATATTAAACGTTAAACATTAAACATTAAAACTATTTAAATGAGTACAACGGTTGCTATAACAGCACAAGATATTAATAAATTACGCCAAGCCACAGGTGCTGGTATGATGGATTGCAGAAAAGCTTTAACAGAATCAAACGGTGATTTTGAAGCTGCAATTGACTGGTTACGTAAACAAGGACAAAAAGTTGCTGCCAAACGTAGCGACAGAGAAGCAAAAGAAGGTGTGATAATTTCTGCTACTAGTAGCGATAACAAAATAGGCTATATTGTTTGTATTAGCTGTGAAACCGACTTTGTTTCAAAAAATGCTGATTTTGTTGCTTTTGCACAAAGTATTGCAGATGCTGCAGTTGCTAACGACTGTAAATCTGCTGAAGAATTAAATGAAGCAACAGTAGGTGGAGCAAAAGTTGCTGATTTAATCAATGACAAACTAGCTGCAATTGGTGAGAAAATTGGTATCGCTAGATACGAAAGAGTTGAAGCTCCTTATCTTGCCTCTTACATTCATGGTGCATACAGAATGGGTGTTTTAGTTGCTTTAAGTGATGAAGCTGCAGAAGCAGGAAAAGATGTTGCAATGCAAATTGCTGCAATGAATCCTTTAGCCGTTGATGCTGACAGCATTGCTCCTGAAACCATTGAAAGAGAAAGAGCTATTGTTATTGAAACAATGAAAGCTGACCCTAAAATGGAAGGTAAGCCAGAAGAAATGATTGCTAAGATTGCTGAGGGTAAACTAAATGCATTCTTTAAAGAAAACACTTTATTAGCACAACCTTTTGTAAAAGATGGGGGAAAAAGTGTTGCTGAATACTTAAAATCAGTAAGTGCCGATTTAAAAGTTATTTCTTTTAAAAGAGTTGCACTAGGTTAGTATTACAACTTGATTACATAAACAAAAAGCGTTTCAAAAATGAAACGCTTTTTGTTTATGTACTATTTTTTTTTTTACTAGAATCAATATTTGTCTTATTCTTCAACCTCCCAACCTCATTTAATCTTTGTTGTATAAGCCATTCTATTTGTCCATTCACACTTCTAAATTCATCAGCAGCCCACCTTTCAAGAGCTTTGTAGGTTTGCTCATCAATTCTTAAAACAAAGCTTTTTTTGTTACTCACAGTCAAAATATTAATTATAAAGTGTACCAGCGTTTAAAATTGGTGTAGCAGCTTTTTCACCACATAGCACCACCATTAAATTACTTACCATTGCTGCTTTACGTTCTTCATCTAAATGAACAATTTGCTTTTTACTTAGTTGCTCTAATGCCATTTCTACCATTCCTACTGCACCTTCAACAATTTTGCTGCGTGCTGCTACAATAGCAGTTGCTTGTTGGCGTTGCAACATTGCTCCTGCTATTTCTGCACTGTAAGCTAAATGGCTAATACGTGCTTCTTTTACAAAAATTCCAGCAGGTTGTAATCTTTCATTTAACTCTACTTCAAGCAAGTCGTTCACTTTTTCGCCACCATCACGCAATGTAATTGTTGCATTCTCATCCTCCATATGATCGTAAGGACAAGTTGTTGCAAGATGTCTAATGGCAGCTTCACTTTGCAATTTGATATATTCATAATAATCAACTACCTCAAAAGCAGCTTTGTAAGTATCACTAATACCCCAAACAATAACAGCTGCAATTTCAATTGGATTACCCATTTTATCGTTTACTTTTAAACGGGTGCTTTCCATATTTTGTAAACGTAAACTCATTCTAATAGTTGAATAAAATGGATTAATAAATCGCAAACCATTTTCCTTAACTGTACCTACATATTTACCAAAAAAGGTACAAATACGTGAGTGGTTTGGATTGATAACCATTAATCCTTTGAACAAAAAAATTGAAAACAATACTAACAAAACTCCAATAATAACAAGTGTTGCAGAAGGCTCGCTACTAGCTGATATAAATAAGGCTACTGAAACAAGAATGGATAAAATAGCTGTTATCAATGCTAAGAATCCAGAAAGTGGTTTTAAAATCTTTTCCATATTAAAATTTATTTTGATATCATTTTAGTATCAAAAATATATATAATATTACAAACTATATAAAATATTATTTAATAAAAAAGGTTGCAACTTTAAACGCTGCAACCTTGCATAAAGTAGTTACCAAAGCTTTTATTTACCAAAAACGCTTTTTAAAATCTCTGTAGTTCTTGCAGCAGGGTCTTTTCTTATTTTTATTTCTTCAATAGCTAGCTGATAAAAAATGCCTGATAAAGCTTTTTCTGTAACATAAGCAGCTAAATCAGGATTTACTTTGTTAAAGGTTAATTTATTATAGTTACTGAATATGGTGTTCCAGTGTTTGGTAGCATCAATTTTTGTTAAAGCCTGTTCAATAATTGGTCTAAAAGCATTAGTTAATTCCGCACTTGTTTGCTTTTGTAAATAATTTGTAGCTGCTTTATCATCGCCCCTCAAAATTGCCCAAGCATCGGCAAAGCTCATATTTTTAATAGCATTCACAAATATGGGTGATGCAGTTTTGCAAGCATCCTCAGCAGCACGATTCATATTTAAAATGGCAGCATCCACTTGATTTCCCATACCAACTTTGCGTAAAGATTCTTCAACTTTTACGGCCTCAGGTGGCATTAAAATTTTAATGGCAGCATCTTTAAAAAAACCATCAACAGCCGATAATTGCTTTGTGCCTTTATCAATACCTACATTCAATGCTTCTTTCAATCCACTAACAACATCACTAGTTGTAAGTGAATCCTTTTTTGGGTTCAATACATTTTGAACACTACCCAACGGCTTTGCAATTGCTTTTTTTAAATCGCCAAACTGAGCAAAAACACTAGTTGTAAATAAGCAAGTACTGACTAACAAAATATTTTTCATTGTAAAATTTTCTTTTAGTTTTCAAATATAATGCCCCATTTACGAAGCTATATGCATTGACCTTTTTTTAACAAAATCTTATTAAAAGTAGTTTTACAAAACATTATTGAGTAAAGAAATTTTAAGAGCTATATATTGTCAATCTTCTACTTTTGCCAGCAAATTATAAAATACATTATGCACACATCTACAATAAACATTGACGTTCATTTAGATAATGATAAAGTTCCTCAACAAATAACTTGGAATGCTGCTGATAGTACTGCAGATATGCAACAAAAAGCCAAGGCAATGATGCTAGCCTTTTGGGATGGCGAAGATAAAAGTGCCTTAAGGATTGATTTGTGGACAAAGGATATGATGGTAGATGAAATGGCTGATTTCTTTTATCAAACCTTTATGGGTATGGCAGATAGTTATGATAGAGCCACACATAACCACGAATTGGTAAACGATGTTAAAACTTTTGCTAAAGGATTTATTAAAAAATTTAAAGACCAACAATTAAAGGAAAATAAAGCTGATTAACAATTAAAAAAATCATATGAGTTTAGAACAACAAGTAATGGCTGAAATGAAAGATGCAATGAAAGCTAAGGATGAAGCAGCTTTGCGTGGATTAAGAGCTATTAAAGCGGAAATTATTAAAGCTAAAACTGAGCCAGGTGCAGGTGGTGAAATTACTTCAGAAGGTGAATTAAAATTATTGCAAAAAATAGTAAAACAACGCAGGGATAGCTTGGAAATTTTTACAACACAAAATAGACCAGACTTAGCAATAAAAGAGCAAGAAGAAATTGCTATTATTGAAAAGTTTTTGCCTAAACAATTAACCAAAGCTGAGATTAAAGAAGTTCTTGCTGTAATTATTACTGAAGTGGGTGCTACCTCGCCAGCAGATATGGGTAAAGTGATGGGTGTTGCTACAAAACAACTTGCAGGAAAAGCTGATGGTAAGGTTGTTTCTGTATTGGTGAAAGAACTATTAGCAAAATAAAAAGTAATGTAAAAAACAAGAAAAACTAAATCGGTTTGACTGGTTTAGTTTTTCTTTTTATACAATAATATGTTTATAGACATTCTTTTTTTATTTACAATAATAGCAGCTGTAATAAGAGGTTACAGCAAAGGACTCATTGTTGCTGTTTTTTCTTTTGCAGCTGTAATAATTGGTTTAGCTGCTGCTTTAAAATTATCATCATCTGTGGCTGTATGGTTGCAAAATAGCACAAGTATTTCATCTAATTGGTTGCCCTTTTTATCCTTTGCATTAGTAATGATTGGTGTTGTTTTTTTAGTGAAAATGGGTGCTAAAATAGTTGAAAAAACTGTTCAGTTTGTTATGATGGGATGGGTGAATAAACTAGGTGGAATTTTATTATTTGCTGCTTTATATACAAGCATTTTAAGTGTTGTTATTTTCTTTTTTGATAAAATGCATTTAATTAAAGCAGATACTATTGCTGCATCAAAATCGTATTGGTTTATACAGCCTTGGGCTCCTGAAGTAATGGCATTGTTTGGTAAAATAATACCAGCATTTCAAGATATTTTTTTACAGCTAGAAGCCTTTTTTGAAAGCAGCTCTAAAAAATTGATGCCTTGAACAAAAGGGTTTACCAAATTAACTTATTTTATTTGCCTTAAACACTTACTTTAGCAGATAGCAAGTTACTAAATCATTAATTAAAATTTTATTAATAGAATTTTGCTTTTATTTGTATTAACTGATCTGCTTACACATTATGGATTATCAAATTAAGGAATTAGACAAGTTTAGATTTATAGAGGAAGGTGAAGGCGAAACATTAATGTTGCTTCATGGCTTATTTGGTGCTTTAAGTAACTTTAAAGATTTGATTGAATACTTTAAAAAAGATTATAAAGTAGTTGTGCCTATGTTGCCATTGTTTGAATTAGATATTTTTCATACAACGGTTAATGGATTAGCAAAGCACGTTCAAAAATTTATTGATTTAAAGGGTTATAAAAATATACATCTATTAGGTAATTCTTTAGGTGGGCATGTTGCATTAGTTTATGTTTTAAAAAATGCTAATAAAATAAAATCATTAACGCTAACAGGAAGTTCAGGTTTATTTGAAAATGGAATGGGAGATAGTTATCCAAAACGTGGTGATAAAGATTATATACGCAAAAAAACAGAAGTTACTTTCTACGACCCAGCAATGGCAACAGATGAACTAGTTGAAGAAGTGTTTCAAATTACTACAAGTCGTTTAAAAGTAATTAAAGTGTTAGCATTAGCTAAAAGTGCTATTAGAAGTAATTTGGGCGAAGAATTGAATCAAATAAAACTACCAACCCTTTTAATATGGGGTAATCAAGATATCATCACCCCCCCATTTGTTGGAGAAGAGTTTCATAAATTGATACCAAATAGCGAATTACATTTTATTGATAAATGTGGCCATGCACCAATGATGGAAGTTCCTGCAGAGTTTAATGTAATACTTGGAAACTTTTTGAAAAAATTAACAATTGCTTAGACAACTTTTTACCCCTTTCCAACGTCTATATTAGCAAAGAATAAATTATTATGCTATCATCACAATTGATACAAACTACATATCCTGTTTTAAATTTATTTGACAAAGTTGCATTTGCGTTGCAGCTAATGGATGATTACGATGTTGTGCATCTTCCAGTAAATAGTGAAGAAAAATTTGTTGGTATTATTAGCAAAGAAGAGTTGTTAGATGCCGATGAAACAGTATCTATTGTTGCACTACAAGAATTTTTTGTTCATAAAACAGCCAAAGGAAATGAACACTTTTTAACTGCTGTAAAAATAGCAACAGAACATAATCTATCGCTTGTACCTATTATTAATGATGAGATAGAAATAATAGGTTCTGTATCTGCAAAGGAAATGCTCTCTTTTGTAAACTCTTATATTGGCAACGAAGAACTTGGTGGTGTAATTGTTTTAGAAATAGACAGAAGAAACTACTCATTTGGAGAGATTAGTAGACTTGTTGAAACGAACGATGCCTATATAACTCAACTAAATACATACACAGAAGCCACTACAGGCTTGGTTTTGGTAACTATTAAAGTTAATAAAATAGAAATTAGCGATATTGTTGCAACCTTTCAAAGGTTCGATTATTCTGTACGCTATTTCTTTGGCGAAGAGCAATACACCAACGAATTAAAAGATAACTATAACCATTTAATGGCTTATTTGAATATTTAATCCAGATACTAATGTATTAGTTTAAAGCAATCTTTAATGATACTAATTTCTAATTCTTCTTTTGTGTCATAAGGTTCACCATCAATATGTAGAGGGGCAAGTTTAACATTTTTAATAGTGATAGAGGGTGTTTGAAAATACAGGATATTCTTCTTGCTAATATCTTCCACTAAATTTTGTAATTTATTATTACCACGCATTTGTTGTAGTATAGCAAATGGGAGCTTTGCCTTATTCATTTTTTGTACAATTACAATATCTAGCAAACCATCGCTTAAACTAGCTTTAGGTGCAATGGTAAAATTGTTACCAAACTGATTGCTATTAGCAATACTAATAAAAAAAGCATCGCTAAAGAATGAAAAATCATTCATTATTATTTCAAACTGATATGGGTGTGCTTTAAAATAATTGATAATACTTTGCTGGGTGTAAGTAAGTAACCCACGTGTGGCTTTTGTTGCAAAATCGTGTGCTACTTGTGCATCAAACCCAACTCCACTAAGCATACATGAATAATGTTCATTCACCATAAAAGCATCAATAGCTTTAGACTTACCCGTAAATATTAATGCTAAAGCTGCTTGTGTTTTCATTGGAATATTAGCAGCTCTTGCAAGCCCATTTCCAGAGCCAACAGGAATAATTCCAAAATTAACCTTGCAGCCTCTTAGTGCATTTGTTACTTGATTAACAGTTCCATCTCCACCAATCATCACAACATCTGTAAAACCCTCTTCCTCAATCTTATCTTTAATTAAAGTGTAATTGCCTTCGGCATTGGTGTGTAATATTTCAAACGGAATATCTAGTCGTTTAGTCTCTTTCTCAATTAAAATCTTAATCGCCTCTTTCTTTTGTGTACCAGACTTTGGATTAAGTAGGTAAATTATCTTTCTGCTCATTTTTGTTTCTCTTTATTTACTTCTTTATGAAGTAAATCGTAAATCTAAAATCGTACTTTGTATTACCATTTCATTAATGCACTAGCCCAAGTTAAACCACTTCCAAAAGCTGCTAAACAAACTAAATCGCCCTGCTTTATTTTGCCAAGCTCCCAAGCTTCACAAAGAGCAATTGGCACACTAGCTGCCGTAGTATTACCATACTTTTGAATATTATTAAAAACCTGATGATCTGTCAAGCCAAGCTTTTGCTGCACAAACTGTGCTATTCGTAAGTTAGCTTGATGGGGAATTAACAAATCAATATCCTTGGGTTGGTATCCATTGGCTACTAATGCCTCCACAATAACCTCGGGAAACTTAACTATAGCTTTTTTAAATACAGTTGGACCATCCATTGTTGGATAGTTTTGTTCTCCATCAATCATTGCTTTACTCATAAACATTTCACCCATTACAGCATCATCAAAACTTGCCAAACCTTCTTGCCAATGATTAGCGTGTGTGCCAGGGTTAAACATTGCCAATATCTCTGCACTTGTTCCATCACTATGTAAATGTGTGCTAAGTATTCCTTGATTTGCATCTTCTGTTGGTTGCAACACTACAGCACCAGCACCATCTCCAAAAATTACACTAATATTTCTGCCTCGTGTGGAGAAATCTAGCCCAAAAGAGTGTTTTTCACTACCCACTACAAGAATGTTTTTATACATCCCTGTTTTAATAAACTGATCTGCTACACTTAACCCATAAACAAAACCACTACATTGGTTGCGAATATCTAAAGCACCCACTTCTTTCATCTTCATTGCACGTTGCAATAATACCCCACAGCCAGGAAAATAATAGTCGGGTGATAGTGTTGCAAATACAATAAAGTCAATATCTTGTGGTGTTATACCAGCTCTCTCAATAGCTACCGTAGCTGCTTCAACAGCCATTGTGGTAGTGGTTTCCTCTGTTCTGTGTGCAAATCTTCTTTCCTGAATACCTGTTCTTTCTTGTATCCATTCATCAGAAGTTTCCATAAACTGCATCATATCTTTATTGGTAAACACATTTTTAGGAACATATTTACCAATACCAGCAATTTTAGTACGTGGCATAACAAATCGTTTTAGGCATCAAATGTAACCAATTTGAACTGCTGCTTTATTAAAATTGATGATGAAATTACAAATAGATTGATAACCGTTATAAGGAACTTATATTTCGATAATAGAAAAAAGCAACGCTGCTTGACTTGCTTTTTTTATTTTTGCGTAGAAAATTTTTATTATGATAACAACAGGTAATCCGGTAATTAGTATTTACACCGAAATGACCCCTAACCCAGAAACAATGAAGTTTGTTGCAAATAAACTTCTATATCCTGGAAAAAGCATTGACTTTCAAGATGAAAGCACAGCAAACCCATCTCCTTTAGCAAAAGAATTATTTAGTTTCCCTTTTATAAAAAGTGTATTTATTGCTAGCAACTTTATTACACTTACTAAAACCCCTGATACTGAAGATTGGCAAGATGTAATACCTTCTATAAAGCAATTTATGAAGGAATATCTAGAAAATGGTGGAGTAGTGGTAAATGATGAGGAAGTTGCTAAAGTAAAACAAGAATCGAGCAATACCGTTAGTGCCGATGATGACGATGTTGTGAAGAGAATAAAAGAGCTATTAGAAAATTATGTGAAACCTGCTGTTGAAATGGATGGTGGTGCTATACAATTTAAAAGCTACGAAAATGGCACTGTAAATTTAATGATGCAAGGCAGTTGCAGTGGTTGCCCTAGCAGTACAGTAACTTTAAAAGCTGGCATTGAAGGAATGATGAAAAGAATGATTCCAGAAGTAAAAGAAGTAGTGGCAGAAGCAGAGTAAGTATTGGTGCTAGCGTTTTTAATTAATACTGACACATTTACAATGTGTCCCCATTGCGTAAAACTTATTTACTGAGGATTATTTAAAAGAAAATTGCAATAACATTTTGCAGAGAAATATTAACTGCTATATTTGCAACCCATTTGAATATTTAAGTATTCAACAAAAGGATGGTGCGGTAGCTCAGTTGGTAGAGCAATGGACTGAAAATCCATGTGTCGCCGGTTCAACCCCGGCCCACACCACAAAAAAGACCTCAACAATGTTGAGGTCTTTTTATTTACACAATCATTGCAAGGCAAAAGGGAAGCTGATTAAAGTTGATGAGATTGCTTCGTACCACGCAATGACAAAACAAAATAGGCAGAACTACTGATTATCTTTAACTGCATCATCGCTGGCGGTAGTTGCCTGACTGATAGCTGATGCTATACCCCCTGCTACTGCTAAATAACCTGCAATGTTTACTACTACCGCTGGCAAAGCAATGGGAGCAGTTATAATAGCACTGCCCATTGCAGCCAATATCAATCCTATGTTTCTTATCTTTTTAAAGAAGCTTGGTGTAGGTGCTTGCACCCTTTGTTTTATACTCATTGTTTTTGGTTTAATGTTTAATTGTTTAAGGTTGTGCTACGACACGAGTGAGATTGCTTCGTTCCGTCCCGATTATTCGGGATTTCGGGACTTGCAATGACGTTATTGATTTATACTCCTTCTACTTTTACTATTTTAAGGGCATTAAAAGCACCATTTTTGAGAGGATAATCGACGCCATTCACTTGCTGGTAAAATTGAATACCCAATACCAGAAACAAAGGATGTGTGCTATTAGCAGTAACATCGTGGCTTAAGGTTAAAGATGCAATAGCATTATTGTTAAGTGGTAATACTATTGAGGCATTATTATCGGTATTGAATGTTTCATTTTCAAAGTCTATTTCGGAGCCGGCACTAACTATTTTAAAGTGTGTAGTGCCTTCTGGAGCTGCAATATCTCTGCTAGCAATAAAATTGTCAATAACTATAGATACTATGCCTGTTGCCCTATTAATGGTAGCTGTATATGGCACAAACAATGTGTTACCAAGGCTGGCATTGCTGTTAAAGTCAAACCCTTCAAGCAACTCAGCTTCACCGTCAATCACATTACGCATTCCACGTGTGCTGGTAGCATCGGCTTTTATTACTTTCATCATTTCTTTTGTG
>JBMLRA010000323.1:5657-6285 GCA_049241265.1 Chitinophagaceae bacterium | reverse complement strand
CAAATATTCCTGGTGTTGGCATTAGCTTTGGAGTTGATAGAATTTATGATGTGATGGAAGAATTAAATCTATTTCCCTTTGAAGTTGCCTCTACTACCACAACTAAAATATTGTTCTTCAATCTTGGCGAAGCAGAAAGCAAAAAAGCTTACGACATAATACAACAGCTTCGCAGTAGAGGAATCGCCTGCGAATTATATCACGAGCAAACAAAGTTTGATAAGCAGTTCAAATATGCCGAGAAAAAAGGCATTCCTAATGTAGCCATTCTTGGTAGTAAAGAATTGGAAGAAGGCAATTTTAACCTAAAGAACTTATCAACAGGAACACAAACAACTATTGCGTATAACGATTTAGATTCAATAATTTTATAAATAAATCGTATATCTAAAATCAATAAATCATAAATAAATGTTTATCTACAATGTAACAATAAAGCTAAATTGGAGTATTCACGAAGCTTGGGTAAAGTGGATGAAAGAACAACATTTAAACGACGTGATGGCGACAGAATGTTTTACCAAATACCAGTTTACAAGGTTGCTGGAAATTGATGAAGATGAAGGTCCAACATATTGTATTCAATATTTCTGCTAAGCCAAGTCTTTATACAACTTATATATAGACA
>JBMLRA010000323.1:0-5647 GCA_049241265.1 Chitinophagaceae bacterium | reverse complement strand
TAGACAAATTTGCCCCAAAACTTCGCCAAGATGGATTGGATTTATTTGGCAACAATTTTATAGGTTTTCGCTCTATAATGCAAATTGTGGATTAACTGTGCAAAGAAAAAAAATACTTTTTTTTCTTTGTAAAATCCCCTTAAACTATCTCAAATGGTTGTAAATATTAGTGATTAGTATAAAATTTTTAATGAAACTCTTTGCTGTAAAGGGTTTTAAAAATTGATTTTTTTGAATTAATTGATTTTTAATATCTCTTATTTTTTTGTAAACCTTAATAGCAAAGGATTTCAAAGTTTTTTTTGCACAATATCTCAAAAAACACTTTTTTGGTTTTCCAAAGCCTCTATATTTGTTGAAGTTAATTAACTATTAAAAAAAATATTATGAACAAAGCTGAATTAATTGCAAAAATTGCAGAAGATGCAGGTTTAACTAAAACACAAGCTAACGCTGCTATCGATTCATTTACAACTGCGGTTCAAAAAACTTTAAAAGGCGGTGGTAAAGTAACTTTAGTAGGTTTTGGTACTTTCACAGTATCTAAACGTGCTGCTCGTGTTGGTCGCAATCCTCAAACTGGAGCTGCTATCAAAATCAAAGCAAAAAAAGTTGCTAAGTTTAAAGCAGGTAAAGAATTGAGTGCAAAAATCTAATCCCCTCAACATCTTTTTTAAAAAAATCCTTCTATATGGAAGGATTTTTTTATTTTCGCAGTTCACTATTAAAAAAACAAAACAATTACAATGGGAAGAGGTGATAAAAAAACAGCAAAAGGAAAAAGATTTAAAGGTTCATTTGGTAAAAGTCGTCCACACAAAATTGCTGTAAAAAAAGCAGAAGTAAAAACTGCTTAATTAACAACCAACAAAACTTATTTATCCCACTTTTTAGTGGGATTTTTTATGTGCATAACTAAGTGCTTTTTCAGTCAATTCTACTCTCTCAAAACCTTATCTTCGCCACTATCATTTTATGATATAAATAAACTACATCTTAAAGGTTTGGAATTAAGTATTTTGGCTTCCTTTTTCAAACTTATAGAACTTCTTAAACTCTTTAAACATCAAACAAAGCAATTATGAACGAAGAAGAACAAAATATAGAGAATGCAGCACAGAATAAAAATTATGGTGCCGATAGTATTCAAGTCTTAGAGGGGTTAGAGGCTGTGCGTAAACGCCCTGCAATGTATATTGGAGATATTGGCGTTAAGGGTTTACATCATCTTGTTTACGAGGTGGTGGATAACTCAATTGATGAAGCCTTGGCTGGTTATTGCAAAAACATTACAGTAAATATTCACGAGGATAATAGTATTAGCGTTAGTGATGATGGACGTGGTATTCCAACTGCGATGCATACCAAAGAAAAGCGTAGTGCATTAGAAGTTGTAATGACTGTATTACACGCTGGTGGAAAATTTGACAAAAACACTTATAAAGTATCAGGTGGTTTGCATGGTGTGGGTGTAAGTTGTGTAAACGCATTAAGTACAAAACTGCACGTAAAGGTAGAACGTGAGGGAAAGATATTTGAGCAAGAATATGGTATTGGTATTCCTAAATACGCAGTACGTGAAGTTGGTATAAGTGATAGAACTGGAACTACTGTACATTTTTGGCCAGACACTACAATCTTTCAGGTATCTGTTTACAATAGAGAAATTTTAGAAGGCAGACTTCGTGAATTGGCTTTCCTCAACAGAAAAATAAATATTGTTATCAACGACTTAAGAGAAGTTGGTGAAGATGGAAATTGTTACACCAAAACTTTCTATAGCGAAGGTGGTATAGTTGAGTTTGTAGAAATGCTAGATAAAGCAAGTAATCGTGTTCCTTTGATTAGTAACACACTTTACTTTGAAGGACACGATGAAACTAGTAACGTGGCTGTTGAAGTTGCAATGACCTACAACGATGATTTTAAGGAACACATTTACAGCTATGTAAATAACATTAATACTATTGAAGGTGGTACACACGTTACAGGTTTTAGAACTGCATTAACACGTGTATTTAAAAGTTATGGCGATAAAGAAGGATTATTTGAAAAAGCAAAAGTTGAGGTAGAAGGAGATGATTTTAGAGAAGGATTAAGTGCTATTGTTTCTGTAAAAGTACCTGAACCACAATTTGAAGGACAAACAAAAACTAAATTAGGGAATAGTGATGTAGCAGGAACTGTTCAAACTGCTGTAGGACGTGCATTACAAGCATACTTAGAAGAAAATCCACGTGAAGCAAAGAATGTTATTTCTAAAATTATATTAGCAGCACAAGCTCGTGTGGCAGCCAAAAAAGCACGTGAGTTAGTACAGCGTAAAACTGTTTTAAGTGGTGGTGGATTGCCTGGTAAATTAGCTGATTGTAGCGAACGTGATGCTGAAAAATGTGAGTTATACTTAGTAGAAGGAGATTCAGCAGGTGGTACTGCAAAACAAGGACGTGATAGAAACTATCAAGCTATTTTGCCATTACGTGGTAAAATTTTGAATGTTGAAAAAGCAATGGAGCACAAGATTTACGAGAATGAGGAGATACGCAATATGTACACAGCTTTGGGCGTAACTGTTGG
The DNA here is from genome assembly GCA_049241265.1 of Chitinophagaceae bacterium. GTDB lineage: Bacteria > Bacteroidota > Bacteroidia > Chitinophagales > Chitinophagaceae > CAIVPM01. The sequence goes on along the minus strand of JBMLRA010000323.1, from coordinate 3,070 downwards.
TACAGAAGAAGACCCAAAGGCATTGAACCTATCTAAACTTCGTTATCATAAACTAATTATTATGACCGATGCCGATGTAGATGGAAGCCATATTGCAACATTGATTCTTACATTCATCTTTAGATATATGAAAGAAATGGTAGAGCAAGGTTATGTTTATTTGGCACAACCACCTTTATACTTGGTACGTAAAGGCAAAGAAGCGGAATATGCTTACAATGAGGAGCAAAGAAAACATTTGGTAGAAAAATTAGGAGCAGGAAAAGAAGATAGTGTAAGCATTCAACGATATAAAGGTTTGGGTGAAATGAATGCAGACCAACTTTGGGAAACCACAATGGATCCTGCACGTAGGGTGTTGAAACGTGTAAACATTGATAGTGTTGCAGAGGCTGATAGGGTATTTAGTATGCTAATGGGTGATGATGTTCCACCACGCCGTGAGTTTATTGAAACACACGCAAAGTATGCTAAGATTGATGTGTAGTGGGCTAGTGGGGAATGGCTAGTAGCGAGTGGAAAATAATTTGAACCTTGAAAGTGTAATGCTTTCAAGGTTTTTTATTTAATAGTATGCAACTAATTGAACACAAATGTTGTCTAAATTGAAAATGCTTATTATGAGAAAAAAATTAATTGCGTTTAGCTTAATTCTTTTTTTTATAAATGTAAAAGCACAAATAACCTATCATAATTATTTGGATTCTACTTGCGAATGGCGATACTACAATTGTTGTCCAGATTGGGGAGGTGGGCGTACTTACACAACTCAGTATTTTGATGGGGATACCTCAATTAATGGAAGTTTCTATTACAGGAAAAAGACATGCTGGAAATATGAGGGACAAGCAACACCAATTTTCTTACGAGATTGCTTTGTAAGGGAAGATAGCAATCGTAACTTTATATGCTATTTTTACAATTATGGTGTTTTTACGCTAGATACTATATATAAATTCCACTTTATAGTTAATTTAAATAACAATGATAGTTTTCCAAATTCAAATTTTTATAATCCAGTTTTTGGAATCCCTAATTCTTACTATAGCAAATGTGTTGTTCATCATAAAGATTCATTTTATCTGGGTTCAAGAAAATTGAAGGCTATTTCATCTTTTTCACCCCCTTATATAAATTTTAGAACATATCCTGGTATCATTGAAGGGATTGGTGCAGCCTTCCCCTCAACTTGCTCAAACGGTATATTTGATTTAGACCACCTTTGTCATTACAATAAAAATTCTAATCATTTAGCCTTTTATAGCATAAATTATCCTTTAGAACCGTTTGACACATTTCCAAAACCAATAAGAACGCATAGCTATACTGTCCTCCCCCTCAAACTCCTATCCTTCACCACAACACTACAACAAAACAAAGTTTTACTCAACTGGCACACAGCCAACGAGGTAAATGTTTCTCATTTTAATATACAACGTAGTAGTAATGGTAAAGATTTTATAACAATAGGTAAAGTAAATGCAGCTTGTTGTAATTACAATTTTATAGACCCAATAACTAATACCCAATACCCAACTACTTTTTACTATAGACTAGAAATAGTTGATAAAGATGGTAGCAAAACATATTCAACAATTCAGCAAATAAAAATTAAACCTCAAACGCCAAACAGCGTTAGTATTTATCCAAACCCAACGAATTCAATAGTTACAATAGAATGTGTTGGTGCAATGCAATTATTGATTATTGATAATCTTGGCAGAAGCATACAACAATACAACAATATAACACAACCCCAAACAGTAAACACTAAACAACTTACTAAAGGAGTTTATATTGTTAAAGTAGTTATGAATAACGGAGAAGTAAAAACTGAAAAGCTGATTATTAATTAATGTTTGCTTTCTTTGTTTGACAACAATTTTGCAAATGGATTTCTACATTACAGCTATTATCCTAGGGTTATGTTTATCTGCAATGGGCTTGGGAATTTTTATGAGTATGAAAATTTTCAATATTCCAGATATTACAACAGATGGCAGCTATACTCTGGGGGCTGTGGTTACAGCTGTTATGCTTACCAATCACATACCAATTTATTTTATTATTCCTGCTGTAATGTTTGTGGGTGCTGTTGCAGGTTGCATTACAGCACTCATTCATACCAAGTTTAAAATAGATGCACTACTTGCTGGAATACTAACTATGACTGCATTGTATTCTATCAACCTAACCATTCTTGGACGCTCTAATCAACCATTAATTGATACTAAAAATATCTTTACAACTGTTACTATTTTCTCAAATTCAATTTACGATTCTCTATTAGTCACTATCTCAATCATTACTATCATTACAATTATTCTTTCTTATATCTTAAAAACAGATTTTGGAATTGCAATGAGGGCTACTGGTAACAATGCTGCTATGGTTCGTGCTTTAGGAATTAATGATAATAAAATGAAATTATTTGGACTTGCAATTGCTAATTCATTAACAGCTTTCGCAGGTTTTTTAGTAACACAATATCAAAGCTATGCAGATATTAATATGGGTATTGGCATTGTGATTGCAGGGCTAGGTAGCGTTTTAATTGCAGATGCTTTAAAAGGGCTATTTAAAATAAATTCATTGCTTGGACAGTTGATACTTGTAGTAATTAGTAGCATTATCTTCCAATTAGTATTAGCAGTTACATTATCAATTGGCGTGAATCCTAATTTATTAAAACTTGTAACAGCTTTGTTTGTATTAACTATAGTTGCAATTACAAAATTCAGAAAAGCTATTTAATGATTGAAATAAAAAATATTTCTAAAACATTCAACAAAGGAGAAGCCACTGAAATAAAGGCTTTGAATAATATTTCTATTGATATTAATGCCAAAGAATTTGTTGTTATTGTTGGTAGCAATGGCAGCGGAAAATCTACTTTTTTAAATAGCATTGCAGGTAGTTTTATTTGTGATGAAGGAACAATAATGATTGATGGAAATGATGTTACTAAACTGCAGGATTATCAAAGAACAAAATGGTTGAGCCGTGTTTTTCAAAACCCATTGCAAGGCACAGCACCTGCATTAAGTATCATAGATAATTTTAGATTGGC
>JBMLRA010000322.1:0-5587 GCA_049241265.1 Chitinophagaceae bacterium | reverse complement strand
ATATTGGACTACTTGAATTTTGTGTGAGAGAACATCTTAATAAGATTGCACAAAGAAGAATGGTAGTTTTTGATCCATTAAAAATTGTAATTACAAATTATACTGTTGATGGCGAAACTGTACAATCTGAAAATAACCCAGAGGATGAAAATAGTGGCAATAGAGATGTGCCATTTAAAAATGAAATTTATATTGAGCGTGAAGATTTTATGGAAAACCCTCCAAAAAAATATTTTCGTTTGGCTCCTGGGCAAATGGTTCGTTTAAAAAGTGCCTTTATTATTCAATGTGATGATATAGTAAAAGATGAAGCTGGTAATATTTTAGAAGTAAAATGTTCGTACTTGCCCAATAGTAAAAGTGGCAATGATACAAGTGGTATTCAAGTTAAAAGCACCATTCATTGGGTTAGCATAAAAGATGCAGTTCCTGTTCAAATAAATCTTTATGATAGGCTTTTTAAAGTAGAGGATGTTGATGCTGGTGAAGGAGATTTTAAAGATAAAATTAATGAGGCTTCATTAACTATTTTAAAAACAGCTTATGCTGAAAAAGCTCTTTTAGGTGCCAACTTAAACGAGCGGTATCAGTTTTTAAGAAAAGGATACTTTAGTTTAGATAAAAACAGCTCAACTAATAAACTAATTTTCAATAGAACCGTAACTCTAAAAGATTCATGGGCTAAAGAAAAAACAAAATAGTTTCGTCTAAAGGCATAAAAAATATAGCCACAATTTTTTAATTGTGGCTATATTTTTATAACTAGAATCTAGTTTGTTTCTTTCTTCTTTTTATTTGTTTTTGGTGTAAGCATTAAAAACATCCTTTTTCCTTCTAATTTAGGCAAGGTTTCAGGCTGCCCCACTTCTGCTAATCTTTCAGCGAATTTCAATAAAACCAATTCTCCTCTTTCTTTAAATTGAATGGCACGTCCTTTAAATTGTACATAAGCCTTCACTTTATTACCATCCTTTAAAAAGCCCTCTGCATGTTTTGCTTTAAAATCAAAATCGTGGTCATCAGTGCTAGGCGTAAACCTAACTTCTTTAACCTCGCTTTGTTTGGCATTGGCTTTCATTTCTTTCTCTTTCTTCTTTTTCTCGTACAAGAATTTCTTGTAGTCAATAGCTTTACATACAGGCGGGTCAGCATTTGGAGAAATTTCAACTAAATCCAATTCTAATTCCTGAGCAATCTTTAATGCTTCTTGAATAGGATAAACTCCTACAGTTATGTTCTCACCCACAAGTCTCACTTGCTGGGCACGAATTCTTTCATTAATGCGATGTTCTGGTTCAGGAATTCTATTAAAACGTGGATTAAATCTGCCGCCTCCTGGGCGTGGTGGAAATGCCATTAAGTATTATTTGGTTAAAAATATTTTCAAAAGTAGAGTTATTCTCCCGATTTTCTATGTAAAATTTCTTCAGTAATGTTAGTAACAAATTCTTCAACAGTTTGTTGCCCCATATCTCCTTTACCTTGACGTCGAATTGAAACCATATTTTCAGCTTCTTCTTTTTCGCCTACTACCAACATATATGGCACCTTAAGCATCTCTGTATCTCTAATTTTTTTACCAATTTTTTCGCTTCTATCATCCACCTCAACACGAACTCCTTTTGCAAAAAGCTGCTTTTTAATCTCTTGACAGTATGGTAAAAATTTATCGCTAATTGGCAAAATTTTAACTTGCAATGGAGCTAACCAAACAGGAAACTTACCAGCATAATGTTCTAACAAAAATCCAATAAAACGTTCGTGTGTACCAAGTGGTGCACGATGTATTATCAATGGAATTTCAGGTTCGTTGTTTTGGTTAGTGAAAGAAAGTTTAAAGCTTCTGCTTTGTGCAAAATCTACTTGATTAGTTGCTAAAGTAAACTCCCTACCAATTACACTGAAAATTTGAACATCTATTTTAGGTCCATAAAAAGCTGCTTCGTCTTGCACTTCAACAAACGGTGTTCCTGTTTCAATTAATACTTGACGAACTAGCTCTTCTGTTTCTTTCCAAAGTTCAGGTTCATTCACATACTTCTGCCCAAGCTTTTCAGGATTATGTAAACTCAAACGCATTTGAAATTTCTCAACTCCAAATATTTTAAAGTACTTCAAATACATTTCATTAACTGCCTTGAATTCTTGTGCAAAATCATCTTTGCTGCAATAAATATGTGCGTCATTCATATGCAAACAACGAACACGCATTAAACCAAATAATTCACCACTTTGCTCGTATCTGTAACAAGTTCCATATTCTGCAATTCTGTAAGGCAAATCTCTGTAACTCTTGGGCTCAGCATCAAATATTTTATGATGATGAGGGCAGTTCATTGCACGCAAATAGAATGTTTCACCATCAATTTCCATTGGTGGAAACATACTATCTGCATAGTATGGTAAGTGACCACTTGTGTGATACAAACTTTCTTTGGCAATATGCGGAGTTACAACTCTTTTATAACCACCAGCCATTTCAGTTTCTTTAGCTAATTTTTCAAGCTCTTCGATAATTACAGTTCCATTTGGCATCCAAAGAATTAAACCCTGACCAACTTGATCATCCATAGTGTAAATGCTCAATTCCTTCCCCAATTTTCTATGGTCACGCTTTTTAGCTTCTTCTAATAAAGCAAGGTACTCATCTAACTCTTTTTGATTAGGAAATGTAACACCATAAATACGGGTTAACATTTTATTTTTTTCATCACCTTTCCAAAATGCTCCAGCAATAGAAGTAAGCTTTATTGCTTTAATAAAACCTGTACTTGGAATATGTGGACCACGACATAAATCTGTAAAATTACCTTGTGTATAAAAAGTAATTTCACCATCATTAAGGTTATGTAATAAATCTAATTTATACTCATCATTTTTTTCAAAGAAATAACTAACAGCATCTTTTTTAGGCATTTCTTTTCTAACAAAAACACTGTTTTGTTTAGCCAACTCGTTCATCTTTTTTTCAATGGCTAGCAAATCATCCTCCGTCATTTTTTTATCACCCAAATCTACATCATAATAAAATCCTTTATCTAAAGCAGGGCCTACCCAAAATTTTGCTCCAGGAAATTTGTCTTCAATGGCTTCTGCCATAAGATGTGCAGAGGAATGCCAAAAGGTATTTTTGCCTTCAGCATCATCCCAAGTAATTAACTTTAGGGTGGAGTCATTTTCTATTGGGCGTGTAGCATCCCACACTTCGCCATTTACATTTGCTGCCAGCACTTTTCGTGCTAAACCTTCGCTAATACTTTTTGCAATATCGAGTGCCGAACTGCCGTTTGCATATTCTCTTACAGCACCATCAGGAAAACTAATATTCATCGTTGCTTATTTATCACAGATTGTAATTTTTCAAAAAAACAAAAATTTACAACCTATATTTTTTAAATACTTATAAAATGTGGTTGCGAAAATAAAGGAATGAGAGGAGAGAATGAACTTAGAAATAAAAAGTGGACAAAATTTTAAAGAGTCTTAGGCTACATATTTTTAATTGTTATTAAATTAATGCTGTATCCATTATAATTTGAATTGTATCTGTATAATAACCTACAAATTCTTTTCTTATTCTTTGTTTCTCAAGCAGTTAATACACCTGCCATAAGAGATGTTATAGCAAAATATTTATTGTATATTCTGGATTGAGATTAGTTATTGCAATTATTTTAATAATTAAATTTTCCATTTTTTAAAAAAAAGCCTTGCTTTTTTAGCTAGCGTTTAGTAAAATAGAAATATGTAGAGAATTAATTTAATTTTCAATGACAGAATTTTGACTCTTGTGGCAAAAAAATATTCAATATCTAATTTTTAATAAGGCGGTATCTTACCAGAATTTATAACAATTTTAGATAGTCAAATTATCTCAATCTATCAACACTTTTGATTAATTTTTCATCTTTATTAATTCCAATTATTGCCATTATTAACATTACAGGGATTATTAAGTTTAATATTGAAGTAATACTGAATGTTCCATCAACAAATTTTTTAGTTTGCAAATAGTACAGTACAATCACAATAATTGAAAGAAAAAGGTTTGCAACTGAAATTATCATTTGCTTTTTTCTATCACTATACAAGAAAATAGTTAGCAATGATACTACACCAATAGCTACAGATAATATAGTTATCAGAATATCAAATCTTGCATCTAATGAATGATACACTTTTGAATTTGTTATTGAATCCAATACATTTCCAGTATAAAAAGGGAATTTAAGCGTTAGAAATGAAGCAATTGCTGCAATTAATAACCACAATGTTTGTTTACGTTGAATCATAAATATTTTAGATTTGAAGATTTTTGATTTGAAGATTTATTTAAAATATCAAATCCATTTACAAATAACTATTAACCCAACTCTGGATATAAAACGAATTGGCTCATAAATTCATTTACTTCACTTTTTAGTGCAACAAGTTTAGTTGTATCATCTGCATTCATTAATGCTGAATCAATTGCATTTACTACAAAAACCATATCACTTTCCTTCATTCCACGTGTTGTTACAGCAGCTACACCAAAACGAATACCACTTGTTACAAATGCACTTTTATCATCGTAAGGAACCATATTTTTATTGGCAGTAATATCTGCTTCGCCTAAAACATTTTCAGCTTTCTTGCCACTGATATTTTTATTTCTAAGGTCAATCAACATTAAGTGATTATCTGTGCCCCCACTAATAATATTGTAGTCTCTTTTTACAAATTCAGCTGCCATTGCTTGTGCATTGCTTTGAACTTGCTTTGCATAAATGCCAAATTCATCTGTTAATATTTCTCCAAAGGCAACAGCTTTTGCCGCTATAACATGTTCTAATGGTCCTCCTTGAGTTCCAGGAAAAACAGCCATATCTATTACGTGGCTCATCATTCTGATATTTCCTTTTGGGTCTTTTAACCCCATTGGATTTTCAAAATCTTTTCCCATCATAATCACGCCACCTCTTGGACCACGTAAAGTTTTGTGTGTTGTTGAAGTTACAAAATGGCAATATTCAAAAGGACTACTTAATAAACCTTTTGCGATTAAACCAGCAGGATGTGCAATATCAGCTAGTACAAAAGCACCAACCTCATCTGCTACGGCACGAATCCTTTTATAATCAATATCTCTGCTGTATGCAGATGCACCACAAATAATTAATTTAGGTTTAACAGTTCTAGCTTTAGCTTCTAACTCTTCATAATCAATTAGACCAGTTTCCTTTTTCACAGTATAGAAATTGGGCTGATATAATTTTCCACTAAAATTTACACCACTGCCATGTGTTAAATGTCCACCCATACTAAGGTCTAAACCAAGAATAGCATCACCAGGTTGTAAAATAGCCAACATCAAAGCTGCATTGGCTTGTGCACCACTATGAGGTTGCACATTTGCATATTCGATATTAAAAATTTGCTTCAATCTATCAATGGCTAGTTGTTCTGTTTGATCTACAATTTCACAGCCCCCATAATATCTTCTTCCAGGATATCCTTCTGCGTATTTATTTGTCATCACTCCACCCATTGCTTGCATAACTTGCAAGGATGTAAAGTTTTCAGATGCTATTAATTCAATTCCCCT
>JBMLRA010000321.1:0-8415 GCA_049241265.1 Chitinophagaceae bacterium | reverse complement strand
GCCCTAATTGCCTTGTCTTGTGCAGTGGCAATAATTGCTTTTATATCTGGTATAATTGACTGATTTACGAGCATTGATTATAGTGTAAAAGTGTTTGCTAAAATAGTTATTGGATTTATAAGAAAATAAAATAAGTTCTTATATACATTAAAAGTTGAAACCCCACTTAGGTTTAGCATTATTTTGTGATGTCAGCATATCAAAATTTAGGAGACTCCCTAGTCACTCCCTATTGACTCCCTATTGACTACCTATTAACTCCCTATACAAGCCCACCCTTTCCTGTTAAACAAAATAACTGCTAGCACAAACCTCATTGCAGGCCATTACAAACACACAACTGTCTAATGTTAAAATGCTGCACACACATCCCTCATTTCAACAGTTCTCCCCTATTTTTATGGCTTATTATGAATACAGAGAATAAAAAAACATTTGCCAACCTGGTTCAAATAATGAATGAACTAAGAGAACAATGTCCTTGGGATAAAAAACAAACCATTCATACCCTTAGAAGTATGACAATAGAAGAAACTTATGAGCTTGCAGATGCTGTGCTTGAAAATAATTGGAACGATATTAGAGAGGAACTAGGAGATATTTTATTGCACATTTTGTTTTACGCTAAAATAGCTAGTGAAGAAAATAAATTTACTATTGATGATGTAATTGATGGTATTGCAAATAAGCTCATTAACAGGCATCCTCATATTTATGGTAATGTAAAAGTGAATGATGAAACTGATGTAAAAAGAAACTGGGAAAAAATAAAACTGGCAGAAGGAAAAAAAAGTGTTTTAAGTGGTGTTCCCAATTCAATGAGTTCTTTACCCAAAGCAATTTGCATACAAGAAAAAGCAAAAAAAGTGGGCTTTGAGTGGGATAATAAAGAAGATGTGTGGAAAAAGGTTGAAGAAGAAATGAATGAACTGCAAGAAGCTGTTCAATCCAATAACAAACAACATATTGAAGAAGAGTTTGGCGATGTTTTTTTTAGCCTGCTCAATTATTCAAGATTTTTAAATGTTGATGCAGATGTGGCACTGGAAAAAGTAAATAAAAAATTTATTGCCCGTTTTAAAAAAATGGAAGACATTGCTTTGGAACAAGGCAAACATTTATCAGATATGACCTTAACAGAAATGGATGAAATTTGGAACCAAGTAAAAAAAGATATTCATTGCTAAAAAAAAGAGACCATATTTTATATTCAAAATACCTACACTTACTTGTTGCAGCAATGGCATTGTATGTGTTATCGCTGTGTACCCAACATTTCAATAACCAAAAATATTTACCCAAAAAAGTACAAGAAAAGTTTCAACATCAAATTAATACCCAAGAGCGAGACTTTGCTGCATTATTAAACAATAATGTGTTTTTAAACGAGTGTAATACACAAGCTAATAACAATGTATTTACAAATATTTTACACAAACAATATGGGCTGTTTTTATACGCAATAAAAAAAGATTCGGGCTACAGTTTAAAAGCTTGGAGCAATAATAACTACCATCTTAACGATAGAGATATTAACGAAACTGATAGCAGTTATATAGTTAATTACGAAAATGGAACTTTTGAAATAATAAGAAAAAAAATAGGCGTTAATAAAAATCTACTGCTAATTGCAGCAGTACCAATTAAGTGGCAATATTTTATTAAAAATAAATATCTGCCCTCAAAATTTTGTGGTTTAAATGGATACGAAAAGTATTTTGAAATAACTGATAAAGCAACAGACATTGCAATAAAAAGTATTAACAGCAAAACACTTTTTTATATTAAAAAAACAGATACAAGCTATTTTTTAAACTATGATTGGGCTACAATTGTTTTACGCCTATCTGCTGTATTGGTATTCTTGGTTTTAATGTATAAAAAAGCAGCACAGTCAATTAGGCATTTAGGCTTTACTAAAGCTTATTTACAATTCATTATTGCTTTATTGTTTTTAAGGGCATTAACATATTTTATTAATGTGCCTTTTAATCTTGCTAAAATAGCTCTTTTCGATGCATCTGTCTATGCTTCAAATGCCCTGCATCCATCACTTGGAGATTTAATTATTAACTTATTACTGCTTTATGTTTTTATAGATTTTTATATTAAAAACAAACCTGCTAATTCATTTACACCCAAAAGAAAGTATCAAAGCATTTATCAGTGTAACAAACTAGTACTAATAACTGCTATCAGCTTTGTGTTTGCAGATATTTTAAAAAGTTTGGTAATCGATTCTAAAATTTCGTTTGATGTAAGTAATTTTTTCAGCCTAAATATTTTTAGTGCTTTAGCTTTTTTAATTATTGGATTTTTATTTGTTATTTACTACAAAATTGCTTTGCTGCTTATAGGTACAATAAACTTAAAGTTTCTTTCTATACCCTATCAATTGTTATCAATTTTAGCCACAAGCCTTGTTATTATTGCTTTTAAAAGTTTACAAATAGATTATAACATACAATCATCCTTATTAATATTAGCCTGGATTATTGTATTTGTTTTACTTTTTCAAAGGATACAAGTTTCTAATAAATTAAAAACCGAGTCAAGCATTGCCTTACCCCTTTTTTGGACAATATATTTCACCACATCAGCATCGGTATTAATTGTTGTTAATAGTAAAAACTTAGAAATTGAACAGCGTAAAAAAGTTGCAGAAAATATTTTTTTGCAAACAGATGCTACTACAGAAAATTTATTAAATATTGCTACCACTGGTTTTAACGATGCTTTCTTTCAAGATAATTTTCACCGATTCAGCAATCCTAAAACAATTACTTTTATAAAAGACAGTTTAATTGCTGAAAATTTTTCGGGCTACTTAAACAAATTTGAAACCAACATTTATTTATTTGATAAAGATTGTAAACCCATTTTTAATAACGATAGTTCTACGGTTGATAGATGGAATAAAAGCATTACCACTTTAGGCAAATCAATAGGTTTAGATGGGCTGTTTAGTATTAGTAATGCTAGCACTGGTAATAGCTACATCTATAAAAAATTAATTGTAGATAAAAATGAACAACTGCTGTGTCAGCTGTTTATTTTACTACACCCTAAAAAAAATAAAAACAAAGGGGTTTTGCCCGAATTATTTCATCAAGGTCAAGATGCAGATTTGCAGCCCTCATACCCTTTTGCTTTATACGATTCTGGCAGGCTAGTTGAGCAAAATGGCAACTACAATTTTGCCCAGCAAAAAACAAAAATTAATCAAATGTTTGCTGTGGAAAATAAAAACTCCCAGAGTATTTTAACATATCAACCCACCAATTTTAGCACGGTTGTAGTTGTTAAAAACAACAGATTGGTTTTGGACTTTATTACATTTTTTGCCTATCTATTTTTCTCATTTTTATTTGTAATACTGCTATTATATTTTTTTAACTTACCAATAAAAAATATTGACAGAAACTTAAAGATATTTAAACTCGATATTGGCAATCAAATACGTGCCACTATTGTATTTACATCAGTTATTTCGTTCATCATTATTGCAATTGTTACGATTATTTTTTTCATCAATAAATTCAACCAAGCTAGCCAAGAGAAATTAATAAAATCAATCAATTATTCTGCAATAGAAATAGAAAATAATTTATCAAAAACAGATACTTTAAGCAGTTCTAAAATTGAAGATTTACTACAAAGACTGAGTGAACAACAAGGATTAGATTTTAATTTATTCGACACCAAGGGTTCATTAATAACAACCACTCAGCCTTATATCTACAACCGAAAATTAGTAGATAGTAGAATGAACCCTATAGCATTTCAAAAAATTTATACTACTAATGAAAACATATTTAAACAAGAAGAAAAAATTGGCCTATTACCTTTTTTAAGTTTGTATAAACCCATTATTAACAACAATGGAAAAATAATTGCATGTATTAATATTCCTTACCTAAACTCTGAGGCAGAATTAAACCAAGAAATTTCGGGGTTTATAGCTACTTTGATGAACTTGAATGCTTTCATTTTTTTAATTGCCGGAGCTATTGCATATTTAATTACAAACAGAATAACAAGTTCTTTTAAACTGATAAAAGAAAAAATGAAAGCTGTTAATTGGCAATCGCATAACGATGAAATTATTTGGAATAAAGACGATGAAATTGGTGCTTTGGTTAAGGAGTATAATATTATGGTTAAAAAGCTAGATGAAACTGCAAAAGCATTTGCATTAAGCCAACGTGAAAAAGCCTGGAAAGAAATGGCAATGCAGGTTGCACACGAAATAAAAAACCCATTAACACCAATGAAATTAAGCATTCAATATTTGCAAAAAAACATTGATGATAATGCTCCTAATATTAAAGAATTATCAAAAAATGTTGCCACAACATTAATTGAACAAATTGATCAATTAACAACTATTGCTAGCGAGTTTTCTCAGTTTGCTAATATTGGTAATAACAACGTAGAAAAAGTTAATATTAACGCTATATTAACCAATTTACTAAATCTATATGTAGGCGATGCTAAGATAAAAATCAATCACAATATTGCTGATACAGAAATGTATGTTAATGCCGATAAAATTCAAATGATGAGATTATTTACAAATCTTATTAAAAATGCTATTGAAGCATCAAGTAATAATGAAATTGTTGAAATTGGTATTAATCAAACTATTGAAACAAATTTAATTATTGTGTCTGTAAAAGATAATGGAATAGGAATTTCGGAAGAATTGCAACAAAAAATATTTACATTAAATTTCACTACAAAATCTTCAGGAACGGGTTTGGGTCTTGCAATTTGCAAAGGCATTGTAGAAAATGCAAATGGCAGAATTTGGTTTGAAACCAGTAAAAATGGAACTACTTTTTTTGTTGAATTGCCACTGATTTTGTAACTATCTTTTTTGTTTTTGAATATTCAAGAAAGATTCAAATTGTTGTAAACTAAAACTGCTAAGATTTTGCTCTTTAGTTAATAAAGTTTTTTGTGCAGCTAAAACTCCATATCTACAATCTTCATAACCATCTATACTATGTGCATCTGGATTAATTGAAATCAGTACATTTTTTTCTAAGGCAGCATTTATAAAAGCCCAATCAATATCTAACCTTCGTGGATGTGCATTTAATTCAATCACAACATTATTTGCAGCACAAGCATCAATTATTTTTTGATGATTCACTGGATAACCATTTCTGCTCAATAATAATCTTCCTGTTAAATGCCCAAGAATGGTTGTATAAGGATTTTCGATTGCATTAATCAATCTCATCATTGCCTTGTCTTCACTCATCGTTAAATTACTATGAATGGAGGCTATTACCAAATCGAATTGTTTTAAGATATCTTCTTCATAATCTAAATTCCCGTCATTTAAAATATCACTTTCAATACTTTTAAATATTTTAAATGGAGCATACTTTTTATTAATTTCATCAATTTCTTGATGTTGTGCTAAAACTCTTTCTACCTGTAAACCGTTGGCGTAGAATGCAGTTTTACTATGGTCGCTAATTACCAAATATTGTAACCCTTTTGCTTTAGCAGCAATTACCATTTCTTCTAAAGTATTGCTTCCATCACTCCATTTACTATGGCTGTGTATAATAGCTGTAATATCTTTTTCTTGAATAATAGAAGGAACAATATTTTGCTTTGCTAGTTCAATGATTTCTGCATTTTCTCTTCTAAATGCTTCTATAAAATGCAAGCCACTTTCTACAAAAATTTCTAGCTCGTTGTTGTATTTTTTTTCGGTATCAAATCCAAATTCATTTAGCCACTTTTCAAAAAAATCAACGCTACAATTATGTTTGAATAAAGTTGTGCAAAAAGAGTTTTCTGTTGCCAAATAAAATCTTATGAGAACATTTTCATTACCCTTAAAGGCAATGCAGTCATTAGTTTCATCCTCTACTAAATAATTATTAGAAGTAAAAAAAGCTTTAATTTTTTCAATAGGCAAAGTCGTTACCCATTCTAATTGCTCAATAATACTCATCTGTCGCTTAAAAGCCCCTGTAAGTTCAAACTTATAATTATTAAATATTTGCTTAATACTATTATCAAAACCCAATGCAAATGCCTCAATTTGAGCATACAAATAACTTCCTAATGTATTTAAATAGAACTCAATAGACTTCTTTACACTTTCCTGTGTTTTTTCACCAAAGCCTTTATAAAGTGTTAACCTATTTTCATTACAAGCATATAACAACTCTCCAATGGATTCGATATCCATTTCCTTCCAAATAGTTGATATTTTTTTAGGACCTAGACCTTTAATACTTTTCAGCATTTCAATAATGCCTGATGGTGTTTTTAGTAGATAGTCTTCTAATACTTTTAAGCTGCTTGTTTCTAATTGTTCTACAATTTTCTGCCCTACACTTTCACCAATTCCTTTAATAGCAAAAATTTTATTATAAGGCAAAACGGAAAGTTGTTCTGGCAATTTTTCAATTGTATATGCAGCAATAGCATAGCTTTTAGATTTATAACTATTATCGCCGTGAATGTCCATTAACTTGGAGAGTAAAGAAAAATTATCTGCAATAACATCATTTGTCATTGCACAAAAATAATGTATCAAACTTTCTTAAGGTTTGAAAGTTTGATACATAAACTAATATTGAAATAGATTAATAATAAATCTATTTACTTTAATAAATCACAAGGTTTAAGACCTGTATGTTTTTTAAATGCTGCTGAAAAATGTGAGATAGATGAGTAGCCAAGTATTGAAGAAACATCTGTAACACTTAAGCTCTTTTCATACAACAAATATTTGGCATGTTCCATTCTTTGTTGTTGGTAAAAGTCGAAAATAGTAGTTCCAAAAACTTCCTTGAATCCTTTCTTTAAATAGCATTCATTAATAGCTACTTTACGACTAAGTTCTTTAATAGTAATAGGATTACCAATGTTTTTTAATAGAATTTCGCGGCTGTTATAAATTGCTTCTCTACTATGATCGTCTTCTAAAAATTTACAACTAAATCCTTCTTGTTTTTCGTCAATTAAGCAATCTAAACTATATAGAAGTACTTCATGAATTTTTGCATTTAAGAAAATATTTTCTAAGGCACCAGTATAAACATTGTTTAATAATGCGTCTAAAACATTTCGTTTTTTATTACATAATGGAAACAACTTGGTAAAAGCTGCAGGATGTTTAAATGCAAGCACCTCATCCTTTCTATTACTCAATTTTACATTGTGAGTAAACTGGTTTAAAAAAGTAGAAGTAAAATGGAAAACAAATACATCAACAGTGGGTGTGTTGCCATTACAACTATCCGTTGGCTTTTGTGAGCAATAGCTACAACTTTTTTCTGGACAATATTTATTGCCTGTTGTGCAAAATCTAAGCTCTAGATAGTTTTCAACAGGGTTCTTATCATTGTAATGATACACCATCATTCCTGTATCGTCAGCTATCCAAGGGTTATGAGCATAGTATCTATTAATATTAAACTGTATTGATCCTGGAATATGCTGCTCTTTATGATACAACAAATCCATTGAAGGTTCAATTCCACTTCTGTGAGCTGTTTTAAGTATTTCTAGTAATCTTTGCATTTGTGTGCGAAATTAGTGTATGTACATCTAATTGCCAAATTTATAAAAACGCATAAAAAAATCCCCAAGAATGTATTCTTGGGGATTTGATATTAATTTAAAACATTATTTCTTTTTAGCTGGAGCTGCGGCTGCGGCTTCTTCTTGTTTCAACTGTCTTGTCATTACTACTGACGCTATTGGGATACGAGGTGAGTTCATAATCTCCATATTATCGGCTTTAATATCTTCAATACGCAAGTTTGCATTTAATGCAAGTGTTGTGATATCAACAGTAATGTTCTCTTTTAAATACTTAGGTAAAGTTTTAACCTTAACAGACTTTATTTTAACTACTAACTTACCACCATCTTTAACTCCAATTGAATTTCCTACATATTTCAAAGGTAATGTAGCTACTACTTTTTTATCTTCAACTAACTCCAATAAATCAACGTGAATTAGAGCATCAGTAACTTTATCAAACTGCAAGTCTTTTAAAATACATTTATAAGTTTTACCTGCAATCACTACTTCAGCTAACTGAAAATCAGCAGTATAAACTAATGGCTTGAATGCCTTAGCACTTGCTGCAAAATTAATTTCTTGTGCACCTCCGTAAATTACAGCTGGCACTGATTCTTGAGAGCGTATTTGGCGGGTGGCTTTTTTACCAAATTCGGTCCTCAATTGTCCTTCGATTGTAACTGTGTTCATTTTATTTTTTTTTGGGATGCAAAAGTAAGGAAAAATGTTTGATTTTTTTATAGAAGTTTATGTGTTTGTTCCTATTAATTAAAAACCTCCATTATTACAATGGAGGTTTTTAATTGAAAATAGCTTTAGGTAACCAAACTAATTATTCTACAATTAGTTTTT
>JBMLRA010000320.1:0-2465 GCA_049241265.1 Chitinophagaceae bacterium | reverse complement strand
TTTTATTATTGCAAATGCTACTTAAAGCATGCTGTGTTAGGTTAGGTTGTATGCCAAGTTAAATTAAACTTCGCTTAGTTAGTTTAGAAATATCTTGAGAAAGAAGAAAAAAGAGTTGGTATAAATCAAAAATAGAACCTATATTTGGTTTACATAGTTAAGTATATATTCTATTTTTTTTTGATAAAGTTGTGGAAATTGTTGTAATTAATGGCAGATTTTAAATTTCTAAAATTAAAAATAAAATGAGAAAACTACTAGTAATCATTTGTACCTTCTTAACTGTACAAACCTTAACAAACGCACAAACTTCACTACCCAAAAATGAATTTAGTAATTGGTTATTTGTAAATAGTGATAAAGCCTTGCAAGTAAGGTATAAAGAAGTAAAGGTAGAAAATGGTATTGGCTATTACGAAGTTCAATTTAGAATAAACTTTGATGATCCAATTTTTTGCAAACATTCAACTTGTTTAGGTTATTTGTTTGAGTTCTCCTATCCAACTTTAGATAATCAGGATATGATAAAATTGAGTTATAAATTTTATAACTCTTTTAAAGAAGTTTATACAGTAAAAAGTTTGATGCCAATTAAATTAAACTTTGATGATGGCTCAAAAAGAATGTTACGTAAAGAAGGTTTTTTTTATAAACTTGCAAATAGTGAAGTAGAAGAGAAAGCAGTATATCTGTTTTCTAATTGTGTTGATGATATTTTATCAAACAACCCAAATTATCATAGATGCAAGCCTTATAAATCTGATTATAAAGAGTCTGAAGCAATTATTATTAAGTAAGCATTCCTTAAGTTTTAGTAAAATTTAATTATTACTAAAATCACTAAAATTAATTATCAACCCTTAAACCAAGTACCATGAAGCAAATTTTACTATTAGTTATAACATTTATAACTGTTTTGCATTCAAATGCACAAGCTCCTACAACTGGTTTGGTTTCATACTATCCTTTTGATGGTAATTTTGTAAATTCAATTTCAACTTCTTTAAATGGTACTGGTTATGGTAGCCCAACTGCAACAACTAATATTGGTGGTACTACAAATAGTGCGATAGCTTTCAACGGCACTGCAAATCAATATGCTCTACACCCTACAAATAGTACCATAAACTTTGGAAGTTCGCAGAATTTTACAGTTTCTTTTTCTTGCTATTTAAACTCAACAGTAAATCAAGGGTTTTATGATAACCACCTCAATTATGGTGGTTATGGGGTTTGGTTTTGGAGGAATTCTTTTAATCAGTTCAACTTTAATTTTAGAAATGGTAATATTGGTACTACATCAGCTACAACCGTTTCTACATCTACGTGGTATCATGTTACTGCGGTAAGGGATAATGGTACTTTAAAACTTTATTTAAATGGTGTTTTAAACAACTCAGGAGCTGAAGGTACCGCTACTCCTACTTACCCTTATCAAGGTTGCTTAGGTGGAATGTATTTTAATAGCAATATTCCTCCAGTTTATAATCCTTTAAATGGAAAACTAGACGAGTTAAGAATTTACAATCGTGCTTTAACAGCAACAGAAATTGCTCAATTATCAACCTTTGCATTAGCTGCTAAATTAAAAAGTTTTACAGCAAGTTTTTTTAATAATACTACATCACTAAGTTGGCAAGTTAGTCATGCAGAAAATATAAAAACATATTCTGTAGAGCGAAGTATTAATGGCGTTGAGTTTAGTGAAATTGGAACTATAAATTCAAATTCTGTGAATACAGGAGATGCTGTAACCTATAATTTTAAAGATGTTTTGCAGTCTTCAATTCAAACTGCCGATAGATTATACTATAGATTAAAGTTTATTAACACTGAAGGAACTTATTCTTATAGTAACACACTGATGGTAATTGCTAAAAGGTCAGATTTTACTATTAATATTTCTCCTAATCCTGTAAAAAATATTGTGCAAATTCAAACAGATAAAAGTATGACTGGCGAAGTAGAAATTGTAATTTTTAATAATTCAGGAATAGAACTGTTGAAACGAACTTTTAATCTACAAAATGGCAGTAATGTGATTAGTTTAAATATTTCTAATTTACCAACAGCACTATACAATTTACAAGTGAAAAATAAAAATATTGCAATGACAAAACAGTTGCTAAAAGAATAAGTTTTAGAAAAGATTGAAACACTTTATTCTAATAAAAATAGCAGGCACTTAGCTTTTTATTTTTTTAGCAGCAATTGTTTTCTGTAGAATTTGTTGTGAATTTTTATTTTATTGATACTATAAAGCCTTTCAACAAATAAATATTGATTTTGATGGTGAAAGCTATACCTACAACTGTTAAAAAATTAAAGAAAGATTTTTGTAGAACATAAATGCAAATGGCTAAGCCATTTATCATAAAAAAGGTCGAAGTTGTTAGCTTCGACCTTTTTGATTATTTGTACATTTCTTCTCTTAACTCTTTCACTCTTTTGTCTTCCATGTATTC
>JBMLRA010000319.1:0-1716 GCA_049241265.1 Chitinophagaceae bacterium | reverse complement strand
ACTAACGCCTGTTAGCTTACATTTGCAACTTAAATTTTTATTGATATGGAGTTTGTTTTTACCGAAGAGCAAATAATGATACAGCAAGCAGCAAGAGACTTTGCACAAAATGAATGTTTACCTGGTGTTATTGAGCGGGATGAGCTTCAAAAATTTCCAAGAGAACAAATTGAAAAATTGGCTGACCTAGGTTTTATGGGAATGATGGTAAAACCTGAAAATGGTGGTGCTGGCTTGGATACTGTTAGTTACGTCCTTGCAATGGAGGAAATTAGTAAAGTAGATGCTAGTACTAGTGTATGTGTTAGTGTTAATAATAGTTTGGTTTGTTATGGTTTGGAAAAATTTGGAAATGCTGAACAAAAAGAAAAGTATCTACAACCACTTGCACAAGGTAAAAAAGATGGAGAATTATTTATTGGTGCTTTTTTATTAAGTGAACCAGAAGCGGGTAGTGATGCTACATCTCAGCAAACTACAGCAGAAGATATGGGTGACTATTATTTATTAAATGGTACCAAAAACTGGATTACTAATGGTGGTAGTGCAAGTGTTTATTTAGTAATGGCACAAACAGACAGAGCAAAAGGTTCAAAAGGTATTAATTGTTTGATTGTAGAAAAAAATTGGGAAGGAGTTGTTGTTGGTGCAAAAGAAAATAAATTGGGTATTAGAGGAAGTGATACTCATACTATTATGTTTAATGATGTAAAAGTGCCCAAAGCAAATAGGATAGGCGATGATGGATTTGGATTCACTTTTGCTATGAAAACACTTGCTGGTGGTAGAATTGGTATTGCATCTCAAGCATTAGGTATTGCAAGTGGTGCATATGAATTAGCTTTAAAATATTCAAAAACCCGTAAAGCATTTGGCAAAGAAATCTGTAATCATCAGGCTATTCAATTTAAATTAGCTGATATGGCTACACGTATTGAAGCAGCACGTTTACTTTGCTTAAAAGCTGCTTGGGAAAAAGATAATGGTATGGATTACACATTGAGTAGTAGTATGGCTAAGGTTTTTGCAAGTGAAACTGCTATGTGGGTAACTGTTGAGGCTGTACAAATACACGGTGGTTATGGTTTTGTAAAAGAATACCATGTAGAACGTTTAATGAGGGACGCTAAGATTACTCAAATTTATGAAGGCACTAGTGAAGTGCAACGTATTGTAATTGGTAGAAGTATTTTAAAATAGATAATTTGATAAATGTATAGTGTTGGTATTATTAATCATCAAAAGAACTTTTATTATAAACAAAATAAAAATCCCGCTTTAAAGCGGGATTTTTGTGTCAGAGCAATCGAAGAGAAGCCTATCGTTATTAGGCCTTTGGTGCAGCAGCAAGTATTTCATCGGTTACTTGAGCTGCATATTTTTCAAAATTATTAACAAACATTCCTGCTAGTTTTTTTGCAGTAGCGTCATAACTTTCTCTATCTGCCCAAGTGTATCTTGGATGCAAAATTTCTCTTGGTACATTTGGACAAGTTTTTGGCATCATCATACCAAAAATTGGGTGGGCTTCAAATTCAACATTGTCTAATTCACCGTTTAAAGCAGCAGTTATCATCGCTCTTGTATATTTTAGTTTCATTCTACTTCCAACGCCATAAGCACCACCACTCCATCCAGTGTTAATCATCCAAATATTAACATTGTGTTCTTTCATTTTTTCTCCAAGCATTTTTGCATAAAATCCTGGGTGTAATG
>JBMLRA010000318.1:0-4187 GCA_049241265.1 Chitinophagaceae bacterium | reverse complement strand
GGGTGAAAATAAATTTAAAACTGAAGCATCTCAAGGGCAAAGAAAGAGTTTGTTGTTTGCATTAAAACTTGCCGAATGGCAAATACTGCAAAAACAAAAAGGCTTCCCTCCTATTTTATTATTGGATGATGTTTTTGAAAAACTAGATGCCGATAGAATGCACAATTTAATGGAAATAGTGAGTATTGATGATGCACAAATTTTCATAACCGATACACATAAAGAAAGATTAGAAAAACAACTACTATCTTTGAACAAACAGTTTGAAATTATTGAGCTTTAGGTTTATTTAAAACAAAAATCTTAAAAAAAATGGGCACTTATCATATTGGCGAAGCATTAAAAGATGTTATATCAAAAAGCCGTTTAAAGAATGGATTACGTGCAGCTGCTATTGACGAAATTTGGGAAGATGTAATGGGAAAAACAATATCAAAATACACCGAAAAATTAGAAATTATCAATCACACACTATTTATTACCACACACGTTGCAGCATTAAAAAATGAACTTCATTTTCAGAAAGATTTGATTATACAACGCATTAATGAAAAATTTGGAGAAAAGGTTATTAGCAATATCATAATCAAATAGCAAGCATTATTTTATTGCTTTAGAATGTTCTCTAATTTTTTTGTTCATAAACATAAATGCCTGGTGAACCACTTTGCCCCAAGTTTTATCTTGAAAACTTTGAAAACTACCATCATTTTTTGATATAATAGTCAGTTCGTACAAGCCTTCTTCGGGCATATTTACGTCAAATGTATAAAGTTGCAAAAGCAATGGTATTTTGTTACAAAGTCTCATTTATTAAATTATAAAAAACAAATATCAATAAAGATTAATTGACAGAATAAGAAACCTTAACCATTATAATAACATTAGCTTTACAAAAAAACATTTATGCAAGAACAAAATTTCAAAAATCATTCAAGATTTGTGCCTCTTTATCACTTCTTCACTTATTTACTATTACTGGTAATTTTAGTTGGCACAACAATGAACTGCTGTAAAGGAAGTTGTGGTGGATGCCTTACAAATGTGTTAATTGGTTCCTTAGCATTTGCAACAATTTTTGTTGCTTACTTTGCTCGTGCATTTGCACTAAAAGCACAAGATAGAGCCATAAGAGCCGAAGAAAATTTAAGATATTTTGCTATGACTGGTAAACTATTACCAACTGAATTAAGAATGGGACAAATTATTGCACTTCGTTTTGCAAACGATGAAGAATGGCTTGCTTTAATAAACAGAGCAGTAGCAGAAAAACTTAGCAGTAAAGACATAAAACTTTCTATAAAAAATTGGAAAGCCGATTATAATAGGGTTTAAAACAAGTTATATAAATAAGGCGTTGCAATTGCAACGCCTTATTTATATAACAAAATTATCCTTTTACCTTTCGTTTGGGTTTAACTGATTCTTCCTCTACAACAAAAGTAATTCTTTGCTTCTTCAAAGATTTTACTGCTACTCCATTTTGATATCCAGGTACCCATTTAGGTGCAAGTTTTAATACACGTATCACTTCTTCTTCTGTTCCATACCCATTTTTTGTTAATGCTTTTATATTTGAAACAGAACCATCTTTATCTACAACAAAACTTACTTCAACACTATATTTTCCAGCTGGGGCAGCTCTATCTTTAGGCACTTCAGCGTTTAGGTTTTTGATAATAAAATTACTCCAAGCTTTAGAACCTCCTATAAACTCAGATTCTACTTGAACTGCAGTAAAGAGCATATCACCCTTAGAAATATCTATAATACTAGTGTCCTTTGTTGTTTGTGCTGTTGCTGATATAGTTGACAATTTTACCAGCAATAACGCATATAATATTTTCTTCATTTTACAATATATTCCAAATAAAAAAGTACCCTTATTTAGGATACTTTTTTATTTATTTCTATAAATAACTAAGCTTTTACTCTCTCTACGTAATCGCCAGTTTTTGTATTAATTCTTATTAATTCACCTTCGCCAACAAATAATGGAACTTGAATAGTAGCCCCACTTTCAATAGTTGCAGGCTTAGTAGCTCTAGTTGCTGTATCACCTTTTACACCAGGTTCACAATATGTAATTAAAACTACAATTTTTTCTGGCAATTCAGCTCCAATTGGTTGATCGGTTTCTGTATTAATTAAAACAGCAACTTCAGCTCCTTCTTTCAAGTAAGCCACACCATCGATCATTTCTTCAGAAATTGCAATTTGCTCGTAGGTTTCATTATTCATTAAGTTATACCCACCTTCATCTTTATACAAGAACTGATAATTCTTTTTCTCAACTCTAACAGGATAAACAGTTTCACCGCTGTTCCAAGTTTTCTCAATTGTTCTACTGTTATCCACACCTTTTAATTTAGCCCAAACTTTTGCTGCTGCACGAGCAGTTTTATTTTCACCAAATTCTACTACACTGTATAAACTACCATCTAATTTTAGTACTACTCCACGACCGATGTCTGATGTTGTTGCCATTGTATTTATTTTAAGGTGGCAAATGTAGGGTTAAACCACTATTTCTTTAACTGTTAGTTACAGTAAATAATCAACATTTATAACTAAGATTTAATTTTTTTTATTTCTTAAATATCAACAATCGTAAATGAACCATATTAATGCAACAAATAATAACCTATAGTGATTCACTTAAAAATAAATTTAAATGAGCTTGTTTTACATTATTTAAAATAAAATATCACAAAATATTTTGCTAATTGTTTTTAGCTTCTATATTTGCAACCCGTTCAAATAATAACAGGACGGTGAGGTGGATGAGTGGCTGAAATCACCAGTTTGCTAAACTGACGTACGGGTTATTCTGTACCGGGGGTTCGAATCCCCCCCTCACCGCAAAAACCTTCAACAATTGTTGAAGGTTTTTTGTTTTATATGATTCTATTTATTCATCAACCACTCTTTAAAACTATCATAATCTTTTGGCAAAAGAATCGATTGTTTTTGTTGATTAAATAAATATTTCACTTCTTCTGGCACTTCAATTTTTCTACCAATAGCTTCTTCAACAACATCAGGAAACTTAACAGGATGTGCAGTTTCAAGAATATAACCACCATTTAGGTATTGTGAGTTGTGAATTTCTTTTTGATATTTTTCTAAAGCAAAATATGCTACAGCTCCATGTGGGTCAAGTGTGTAATTGTATTTTTGATAAACCGCTGTAATAGTTTGCTTCGTTATTTCATCGCTAACACTAACACTGCTTAATTTATTTTTTAAAGAAGAAAACTCATTATCAAATATTTGTTGAATACGTACAAAATTACTTGGATTACCTACATCCATTGCGTTTGAAACTGTTGCTATGGCTTGCTTTGGGGCATAATTTTCTGTTTGCAAATAATTTGTAACTACATCATTAGCATTGCATGCAGCAATAAAATGTTTAACAGGCAATCCACTAGCAAAAGCCATCATTCCTGCACAAATATTTCCAAAATTGCCACTTGGCACACACACAACTGGAGCTTCATTTTGTTGCCATTGTTGGTGTGCATAAAAATAGTAAAGTTGTTGTGGCAGCCAACGTGCCACATTAATAGAATTTGCTGATGTTAAATTCAATCTACCATTAATATCTACATCTGCAAATGCTTGTTTAACTATTGTTTGACAGTCATCAAAATTTCCTTGTATTTCAAGTGCTGTAATATTTTTACCCAAAGTGGTTAATTGTAATTCTTGCACAGTACTAACCTTTCCACTTGGATAAAGTATAATAACTTCAACTCCGTCAACACCCAAAAAACCATTAGCAACAGCACCACCTGTATCGCCACTTGTGGCTACTAATACAGTAACTTTTGTATTACTATTTCTGTTAAAATATCCAAGACAACGACTCATAAATCTTGCCCCAACATCTTTAAAAGCAAGGGTTGGACCGTGAAATAATTCTAAGCTATAAATACTTTCATTTACTTTAACCAAAGGAAAATTAAAGTCGATTGTTTCTGCTACAATCCTTTTTAGTTCTGTATTTGGCAAACTATTACCAATATAAGGTTGCATAACAGTTACTCCAATTTCTTCTTTAGAATACTGTTTTAAATTCTCAACAAAACCTTTTGGCAATTGAGGAATTGTATCAGGAAAATATAATCCTTTATCTGGTGCTTGTCCTTTAATAGCAGCTTGTTCAAAAGAAACAATTGGTG
>JBMLRA010000317.1:0-4772 GCA_049241265.1 Chitinophagaceae bacterium | reverse complement strand
ACTACTCTACTTTGTGGCTTCAAGCAACTGAATAATATTGTGAGACGAGAGCCTACATAGATTTTGCAATTACTCAAAAAATGAAAGTATTATTACCACAGTAAAAAGCCATAAGTTAAACCATTGCATTTTATTACATAACTTCTTGTTTTTTTCATATTCAATAGAAACTGCCTTATTGTAAAACCACAAAGTTTTGAATGAAAATCCCGCACCCATATTCAAATCATTTTTGTCGCCAATATATGTATGAATATATGATTTGACAACAACAGAGAAAGCTAACACAAGCTTGAGTATTACAATTAAATGCATTTCATTTTTTTATTTATACTTTTTTGTCTTTGTTAGTCTTAGCCTTTTGTTTTTCAACTATCAATTTACCCTTCAAATTTAACTATAACTTTCAGTTGTTCCATCACATTAAAAATAATGGGACATCTGCCATAATGCATAAAAACAGTAAACAATCTTTTTTGTATTTGGGGCAAATGCAATGCAGGAAATTCTCTACAACCAGAAAATCTATTTAAATAAATGTTACACTTATTATCTTCTAAAAAGTGGCAAGGTATTTTGCTAATAACCATTCTACCTCCAAGGCTTTTTTCAATATAAGAATCTTCAAACTGTTTTTGAGTTAGTGACAAACTATGTGCAGCAATTTTACTTTCCGGTTCTTCCACATTTATCATTAAAGTTTTACAGCAGTTACCACATTGTGTGCAATCAATTTGTGGCGTTATTATTGAATCTAATTCATACACAGCCTCATCAATTTCAGTAGCATCTAATTGTTTTAAATAAGCAACAAATTTGTCATTTATTAATGCATCTAAAACAGATTTATGTGCAATAGTATTTAGGTTTGTCTCCAGTAACATTAGTTATAATTAATTATTGACTCTAATAATTAATCACTAATAATTAATAATTAATTTGAACATTTGCCAACATTTCAAAAATAGAATATTATGACACAAGAGCAAATAAAAGATATGAGAGGCCGTGTGGAGGTTTTGAGGAGGTTTCTTTGACTATGCTAATAGAATACAAAAAGTAGAACAAGATAAAGCTATTTCACTTGCCCCAGGTTTTTGGGACGATAACGCCCGTGCCACAGCCATTTTAAAGGAAATAAAGGTTGATGAATATTGGATAAAAATGTTCAATCAGGTAAAAAATGCAGTAGAAGATTTTGCTGTATTATTTGATTTCTGGAAGGCTGGCGATGCTACTGAAGATGAAACTTTAGAAGCGTATAAAATTGCTTTGCAAGAAATTGAAGATGCTGAATTTAAAAGCACTTTAAATAAGCCAGAAGATGAACTGCCTGCCATAGTGCAAATTAATCCAGGTGCTGGTGGAACAGAAAGTCAGGATTGGGCTGCAATGCTTTTAAGAATGTATTTAATGTATGGCGAAAAGCAAGGCTGGAAAGTAACAGAGCTAGATTATCAGGATGGTGAAGAAGCAGGAATAAAATCTGCAACGCTCCAATTTGATGGGAACTTTGCTTACGGATTTTTAAAAGCTGAAAGTGGTGTACACAGGCTTGTTCGTATTTCTCCATTTGATTCAAATGCACGCAGACATACATCTTTCGCAAGTGTTTTTGTTTATCCATTAATTGATGATACTATTGAAATTGAAGTAAATCCTGCTGATATTGAATGGGCATTTTACAGAAGTGGTGGTAGTGGTGGGCAAAATGTAAACAAAGTAGAAACAGCTGTTAGATTGAAACACGCACCTAGTGGAATTATTGTAGAATGTCAACAGGCAAGAACACAAGGCGAAAACCGTGAGCTTGCAATGAAAATGTTGAAGAGTAGATTGTATGAAGAAGAATTAAGGAAACGTGAAGCTGCATTAAATGCAACCAATGCAGGCAAAAAGAAAATTGAATGGGGAAGCCAAATTCGCAGCTATGTTTTACATCCTTATAAAATGATAAAAGATCATAGAACAGATTTTGAAGTGGGCAATGTACAACCTG
Source organism: Chitinophagaceae bacterium (assembly GCA_049241265.1). GTDB lineage: Bacteria > Bacteroidota > Bacteroidia > Chitinophagales > Chitinophagaceae > CAIVPM01. The sequence goes on along the minus strand of JBMLRA010000317.1, from coordinate 2,773 downwards.
TTTTAGATGGTGAATTAGAAGGGTTTATTAAAGCTTATTTAATGAGTTTAAAAGAAGAAAAAGAGTAAATTAATTTAGATTATTTTATGGAAAATGAAATGAAGTTTCACACTAGGAAATGGGTAAAACCAGAAGATTTAAATCCCAATCAAACACTTTTTGGTGGCAGATTGTTACAATGGATTGATGAGGAAACTGCTTTATTTGCTCAGCTTCAGCTTAACAACAGGCATATTGTTACTAAGTTTATCTCGGAGATTAATTTTTTATCTGCACCCAAACAAGGCGATATTATTGAAATAGGAATAGCTGCAACTCATTTTGGAACAACATCTTTAACAATGCGTTGCGAAGTGAGGGATAAAACAACGATGGATGTTGTTTTAACAATTGATAAAATAGTATTTGTTAATCTTGATAATGATGGTAATCCTACACCACATTATAAAACAATGCGAACAATTCACTAGGCATAAACTTCAAGCAGCCCATCTGGTAAATTCAAATGAATTTGATTTTTCTTGTGGTCAATAGAAACCAAACTTTCCTGGTGCATTGGTAAATAGGCTTCTTTGCCTTTGTATAAAATTGTTAATAGAATTTGATGCGGCTGCTCTATAATTTCATCAACAGTTCCTAACACTTCGTTATTGCTAATAACTGTGAATCCAAGCAATGCAATAGGTGCATTTTTATTAAATAGCTTTTTAAAATCTTCTTGCAATAGCCAAACGTTTTTGCCTATCAATTTTGCAGCAGATTCTTTTGTTAATATATCATCAAAGGCAACATAATTTTCTTCTTCATTCTTCGCTTTTATTTCTTTAACAAAATATGGCAGAAATGAGTTTTTACTTTCTTCAATAAAAAGTGCCTCAACATTTTTGAAAAAAGATTTTTTACCCAAATTATGAACTAAAATTACTTGTCCTGCAACGCCAAATGTGGCTACAATTTTTCCTATTTTAATATGCTGGTGCATTTATTGGTAATTAGTGTATTAGGTATTTGTTAAATGATGTTTACTAACTTCTAGCTAAATATACAAACCCTTAGATTATAAAAATTTTGCATAAACAAAAGCCTCAGAAAAATCTGAGGCTTTAAATTTTTTTGAGAGGAAACTAAGCCTCAGAAGAAGTTTCTTCTGTTGGTGCTTCAGGAGCAGCAACCTCTTCTACTTTTTCTTCAACTTTCTTCACAACTGGAACATACTTTTTAGCTTGTTTAGCTTTTTGGTGTTCTTTGCTGCGACGCTCAATGTTAGCTTCGTGTTCAAGGTGCCAAGCTTGGAATTTCTCCATTGCTGTTGCATCATCAAATAAACCAAGCTTAACACCACGTAAAAGATGTTTCAAAAACAATACGCCTTTAAACGATAAAATTCTGTGAACTGTATCAGTTGGTTCAGCTCCTTTGTGTAACCACTCAAGCGATTTCTGACGATCTAACTGAATTGTTGCAGGAACAGTTAAAGGGTTGTAAGTTCCCAATTTTTGGATGAATTTACCATCTCTTGGGGCACGAGAGTCAGCAACTACTATAAAGTAGAATGGACGCTTTTTACTGCCGTGTCTTTGCAGGCGAATTTTAGTAGCCATTTAAATAGAAATTTTAGGCGTTAAAAAATAAATGAGTTGCGAATATATGTATGCACATCTTTATAGCCAAATAGTTTTAGTTTTTAGTGCAATTTACTCAAAGCAACTTTAATTCGTTCCCACCCTTTTTCAATGTTTGCCATATTATTTGCAAATGAAAATCTAACGCAATTAGGGTTCCCAAATGCTGCTCCCATTACACTTGACACATTCGCTTTGTGCAATAAATACATACTAAAATCGGCAGAATTATGTATAACTTCTTCACCATCAGTTTTCCCAAAATAATAGTTCACATCAGGGAAAATATAAAACGCTCCTTCAGGTTCATTACAAATAATCCCAGGAATATTAGCCACTAATTGCATTACAAACTTTTTTCGCTTGGCAAATTCTTCAGTCATTAAAACCGAAGGTCTATTATCTTGTGTCAATGCAGCAACAGCAGCTTTTTGAGCAATAGAACAGGTTGCACTTGTAAACTGACCTTGCAATTTTTCACAGGCTCTAGCAATATCAATATCAGCAGCAATATAACCCAAACGCCAGCCAGTCATTGCAAATCCTTTACTTAAACCATTTACAACCATTACTCTATCTTTTATTTCATTGAAAGAAGCTATGCTTGCGTGCTTGCCAACGAAATTGATATATTCATAAATTTCATCACTTAGAATATAAATATTAGGATGTTTTACAAAAACATCAACCAAGGATTTCAATTCATCTTTACTATAAACTGCACCACTTGGATTACAAGGAGATGAAAATAAAAACATTTTTGTTTTTGGGGTAATAGCAGCTTCTAATTGCTGAGCAGTAATTTTAAATCCACTTTCAACCGAGGTTTCAATTTCAACAACACTTCCACCAGCAATTTTCACCAACTCAGAATATGTAACCCAATATGGTTTAGGAATTATTACTTCATCGCCAGCATCAATAACAGCTAAAATTGCATTTGCCAAACATTGTTTTGCTCCTGTAGAAACAATAATATTCTCAGGTTTGTAATCTAAAGCATTATCTCGTTTTAACTTGTAACAAACAGCTTCCCTTAAATCTAAATATCCAGCCACTGGGGTATAGTGGCTCCAATTATCATCAATGGCTTTTTTAGCTGCATCTTTAATATGTTGTGGCGTATCAAAATCAGGCTCACCCAAACTAAG
>JBMLRA010000316.1:0-1058 GCA_049241265.1 Chitinophagaceae bacterium | reverse complement strand
TTGCCAGCTGTTGATTTTTTTGAACCAAAACCAAATGGGCATTTAGCTTCGCCATTGGTTTGTGTTGTATGTTGTTCTGTACTCATATTTTTATTTTTAATTTAAAATTAACTCCTGCAAAGTAGTACTTTAATTTGTTATCAACAAAATCGATTATATTTAACATCTCATAGATTATAACTATTAAAAAATGACATTTACACAGTTGGAGTATGTTATTGCTGTTGATGCATTTAGGCATTTTGCTAAAGCTGCAAAACATTGTAATGTAACACAGCCTACTTTGAGCATGCAGTTAAATAAATTAGAAAAAGAACTAGACGTAAAAATTTTCGATAGAATAAAACAACCAGTTGTGCCAACTCAAATTGGTCAAGCAATTATTGACCAAGCTAAAAAGATTATCACAGAAAAACATTTAATGGACGAGATGTTGCAAGATAAAAAAGGATTTATTGGAGGTGAGTTTAAAGTAGGAATAATTCCCACACTTGCACCTTATTTACTGCCATTATTTGTGTATTCATTTACAAAAAAATATCCCAATGTTAAGCTAATTATTGTTGAGTTAACTACAAAAAATATTGTAGCTCAACTACGTGAACATAGTATAGATGCTGGTATTTTGGTTACCCCTTTACATGAAAATAGTATTATAGAACACGTGTTATTTTACGAACAATTAATGGCTTATGTTTCAAAAAAGAATACAGCTTATAAAAAAACATTTGTACTTGCTAAAGATATTGACCCCAATAAACTATGGCTTTTAGAAGAAGGTCATTGCTTTAGATCTCAGATTGTTAATTTGTGTGAACTAAGAAAAGGAAGTACTGAGGGAAAGCATTTTGAATACGAAGCTGGAAGCTTTGAATCATTGAGGAGAATGGTGGATATAAATGATGGTATTACCATTTTACCAGAATTAGCAACAACAGATTTTACTGCTACACAACAACAAAGAATTAGGCATTTTAAACATCCTGCACCTGTGAGAGAAGTGAGCATTGCAGTTCACAGAAATTATGAAAAGAAAAAATTAGTAGAGGTTTTAAAAA
>JBMLRA010000315.1:0-4720 GCA_049241265.1 Chitinophagaceae bacterium | reverse complement strand
AGCTCCAAAAGAAAAAAATATTATATCAATAAAATATCATTACATCAAAAAATTAAGTGGTAAAAACTACCATCCAGATGCTGTAAAGAAAATATTGGAAGCATTGGGTTTTGAAATTTTAAGAGATGGTATTGATGAACTACAAATTGCTGTTGCATACAGCAAGCCTGACATTAGTTTACCTGCTGATATTGTTGAAGAAATTGTTAGAATAGATGGAATTGATAGTATTGAAATTCCTACTTCAATTACACTTTCACCTTCTATCAACACACTTGCAAACAAAGAAAAACTAAAAGATAAAATTGCTAATTATCTTGCTGGACAAGGATTTAACGAAATACTTACCAATTCTATAACTAACAGTAAATATTATACTGATGAAGTATTATTGAATACTGTTAAAATGGTGAATAGCTTAAGTATTGATTTAGATGTAATGCGTCCATCATTATTAGAGACAGGATTAGAGACTATTGCTTTCAACTTAAATCGAAGAAATACAAACCTCCAATTCTTTGAAATAGGGAAAACCTATTTGCAAAAGGAAGTTGGTAAATACAAAGAAGTAGAGCATTTGGCTCTATACTTTACAGGTAATAATCACGAAGATGAATGGAGAGAAAAATCAAATGCAAATGATTTATATCGTGCAAAAGGAATTGCAGCATCGTTACTAACACTTTGTGGATTTACGGATATTAGTTTTAATAAAAATGATGAAAATATTATTGAAATTTATAAAGGCAAGCAAAAGCTTGGAACCTTGGAACAAGTTTCAAAAAATAAGTTAAACCGATTTGATATTAAGCAATCTGTAATGTATGTTGACATTGACTTTGCAACATTGCTTAAGGCTGTTGAGCAAACTAAAGTTGTTTATAAAGAAGTACCTAAATTTCCAACTGTACAAAGAGATTTAGCATTGATTGTAAATAGCGATGTGCAATTTGCTGCAATTGAAAATATTATTGCTAAACAAAAAAATACTAAGTTGCAAAACACAAGATTGTTCGACGTTTTTGAAAGCGATAAACTTGGTATTGGCAAAAAATCTATGGCAGTTAATTTCACTTTTTTAGATGAAGAAAAAACACTTACTGATAAAGAAATTGAAGGAACGATGAATAAACTAATATTAGCATTTGAGAATGAGGTAGGGGCAGAGATTAGAAAATAAAAATACTTTCTTGCAACAAAAAATAAAACATATTAAAGATAAATTGCAATTGTTAGTAAAGAAGTATCAACAATTGCAAAAAGAGAATATTCAGTTAAAAGCTGAGTTAGAAAAGCATAGTGCTACGAATAAGCAACAACAAAGACAATTACAAGAACTAACATATAAAATTGATACTGCAAAAATTCAATCATCACAATTGAGTCGAGAAGAAAAAGCAACTTTAGAAAAAAGGATTGATGGATATTTAAAAGAAATTAATATGTGCCTTAACCTTTTAAGCAAAGAATAAAAATGGCAGAACTATTACCCGTAAATATTGTTATTGCTGATAGAACCTACAGGCTTCGTGTAACAACTACTGATGAAGAAGTACTTAGACGAACTGTAAAACTCATTAATGATAAAATTGTAGAATATAAAACACAGCTTGCTGGCAAGGATATGCAAGATTATGTAAGTATGGCATTATTATGGTTTGCTACTTCTCAAAATAAAAACTCTGATATGTTATTAAAGGAAAGTGACAGTGAGCAAATGTTAGATTCCATATCAAAAATTTTAGATAAAACTTTAGAAATTTCCTAGAATTGCCCTTTTACAGAAGGACATCATTAATCAACCCAAAACATCTGCTTATAATAGGGTTCTTTATAAGTTCGGACAGTTTATGAGGCTGAGATTTCGTTTCACATTTGGTGTAATAAAACCTATTGAAAAAATATAGACGCTTATATTAAAGAAAAACAAAAAATGGCTTTTATACATCGCCAAAAATTTTTCTACAAATATTGGTAAAAGCTATTGAAGGTAACATATAACATTGGGGATTTTTACGAAGAACAGGAAAAGTGAATGGAGACATAATAATTAAATCATAATATTAACAAACAACAAGCCAACGATTTAAAATCGTTGGCTTGTTGTTTGTACACTTTTCTTATACGGTAATGATTGTTTTTGTTTTATTCATTTGGTGGCAAATGGCAAGGTTTTCCTTTTGATGGACCACCACCATCTTCATTTCTTTTGCAAAGCGGGGGTAGTTTTTTATAACTTGTTTCTGTTGCTTTTTCAGCATCTGCATCAAAGCCTGCATTATTAATAATTATTCTAATATCCTCTGGAGTAATCCTATCTGGATAATATTTGATTCTAATTTCTGATGAAAATAAATTGAATTTCATTTCGGCAATACCACTTTCAAAGTTGGCTTTACTCTCTTTGTCAACATAACTTTCGAGTTTTTCTTTACAAATCCAGCATCGCAAATTAGCAGATTTAATAGTAATCCATTCTGGCTTTTGAGCCATTACCTGAGAATTAGCATTTATTGAAATGGCTATAAATGCTATAATACAAATAGCTTTTGAAATTTTTTTCATAAATAATTTTTTAATAAAATCGGGTCTCTGTTTTGTAATATTTTTGAATTTGCACATACTAAACAGGAATTAAAAGTAAAACTATATCATTTAACAAATTGTATTGTTTTGTTAAAATAAAAAGTTGGTAATTTGACCAATTGTTTTAATAAAAATCTATAAAAGTTTATTCATTTCTAAAATAACTTCAACTAATATGCAATTACAAATTACCAATTTAAACAAAACTTATGGAAATGGTGTTAAAGCTTTAAACAATATTAACCTTACTATTGGCAAAGGAATGTTTGGCCTATTAGGTCCTAATGGTGCTGGTAAAAGCAGTTTAATGAGAACTATTGCAGCGTTGCAAAATGCAGATAGTGGTACTATAATGTTGGGAGATATTGATGTGGTAAATCAAAAAAATGAGTTGAGAAAAGTGCTGGGTTATTTGCCACAGGATTTTGGGTTTTATCCAAAAGTTGCTGCTATTGATTTACTTAATCATTTTGCTGTATTAAAAGGTATCAGTAATAAAGCTGAACGCAAACAAATTGTAGAAGGCTTGTTGCAGCAAACCAATTTGTTTGAAGTGCGTAAAAGAAACGTAAGTGATTATAGTGGTGGTATGAGACAACGTTTTGGCATTGCACAAGCATTATTGGGTAATCCTAAATTGATAATTGTAGATGAACCTACAGCAGGTCTTGATCCTATGGAACGCAACAGATTTCATAATATTCTTAGTGAAATTGGTGAACAGGTTATCGTCATTCTTTCTACACATATTGTAGATGATGTTAAAACTTTATGCAATCAAATGGTGGTAATGAACAGAGGGACTATTTTGTTAGAAGGCACGCCAAGGCAAACAGTAGAAGCACTCCAAGGTAAAGTATGGCAAGCTGCAATTCCTAAAGAAGAATTGGTACAATACAAACAGCAATTTAATGTTATTTCTAACCATATTTCGGAAGGCAAAATGATTGTTCACGTTGTTGCAAACGAGCAACCATCTATTCAATTTACAAGTATTGATGCTACTTTGGAAGATGTGTATTTTTCTAATATCATCAAGTAATGATTAATTTTTAATGGTAAATTGTCAGTGTATAAATCAACATAAGTAATGTGATAACAATAACCAATTAAGATAGCAATAATTAACCATTTACCACAAACCATTAACAATTGTCTTCTATGTTTAAAGAAATATTTTCATTTGAATTAAAGCTAGGTTTCAAAAAACCAGCAACCTATATATACTTTGGAATTTTATTTTTATTAACGCTTCTGATTGGTTTGGCAATTACTGGTGCATTTGCAACCACAAGAAGTGATAGTAATATAATAGCAAATTCTGCTACAAGCGTTGCTGGTATTCTGCTTGGTACAAGTAGTAGCTTGTTTGGATTAATGACCAACGTTCTCATTATTTCCATAATGGCTACTGCTATTCAAAAAGATTACCAGCATAACACACATCCACTTTTTTACACTAAACCTATTAGTAAAGCAGGTTATTTTTTTGGCAGATTTTTAAGTGTTTTTTTAATTGCAGTTTTTGCTTTCAGTGGATTGGTTTTAGGCTACTATGTTGGTACTTTAAATGGTATTGATACTGCTTATGTTGGTGAGTTTAAGTTCATCAATTTTTTGCAGCCTTTTTTAATATTCACACTGCCTAACTTATTCTTCTTAGGTGTTATTTTCTTTTCATTAACTACATTTTTACGCAATACAATGATGGCTTACATCGTAGCTATTGTATTGATGGTTTTGCAAATTGCAACAGGGACAATATCCTCTGACATTGAAAATAAAATGCTAGTATCATTATTAGACCCTAGTGGTAGTAGAGCCTTCGGTAACATAACTGAATATTGGAGTCCTGCTGAGAGAAATCTTAATATTATTCCTTTAACTGGTGTATTGTTATATAATAGATTACTTTGGATGAGCATAGCAATTGCTATTACAGCTATTAGTTATTATGGTTTCAGTTTTTCTCAATTTTTACAACCATTGCAAATTTTTAAAAGAAAGAATAGCGATGATAATGCTGCAGCACCTGTTATAAATAGTTTGAGTGAATTACCAAAAGTGCAACAAATATTTTCTTTAAAATCTGCTTTGCAACAATCTTGGTTTTTGGGTTTGTTTGAGTTTAAAA
>JBMLRA010000314.1:0-45541 GCA_049241265.1 Chitinophagaceae bacterium | reverse complement strand
AATTTCCAAAAGCAGCATCAATTGCAGAAGCTAAATCACCAGTTGGAGTGCCACCTGCATTTGGTGCTAAGCTTTCCCAAAAGAAAGTGTGGTTCCAATGACCACCACCATTATTACGAACTGCTGGAGATATTGAACCAGCTACAGCAACTAATTCTTCAATGGTTTTCCCTTCGTTGGAAGTACCAGCAAGTGCTTTATTTAAATTATCTACATAAGCCTGATGATGCTTTCCGTGATGGATTTGCATTGTCAATGTATCGATATGTGGCTCTAATGCTTCGTGAGCATAAGGTAAAGGGGAAAGTATGAACATAACGTTTAAGGTTTAGTGATAAATTATTTATATTTTTATTGTATTCTATTTTTGGGGTAGATATAGCTTATATCGTGTTTTTCGCTGAAATAAAAATATGAGTTGCAAACAGTATTTAATGAATTAAATCTAAATACTATCAACTCATCAATTTCGTTTGTTGCATAAATTTTTTTCAACTGATTTGTATTGAAGTTAATGTTGTTGACGGTTAATCTATTAATTCTTGCATAAATAAACTTCTTACCATTAAGTGTATCACTTAATACTTCAGTTGGTTGTCCAAATCTTTCAACTACTTTCTGTTCTGATGCACCAAACCATTCTGGTTTGTGAGGTGTTAAAAAAGCATTTTGTTGGATATTATTTTGGTCTGAACAAGCAATGAGTGCGATTAAAAAGCAGAAAATTAAATACTTCATACCATTAGCAATTAGCCATTTACAATTATCTACACCGCAAAACTCTCTCCACAACCACAACTTCTGCTTGCATTTGGATTGCTAAAGTAAAAGCCTTTGCCATTTAATCCATCACTAAAATCAAGTTCAGTATTAACTAAATAAAGAAAGCTCTTTAAATCGCATACAACTTTTATTCCGTTATCCTCAAAAACCTGATCCATTGGTTTAATTTCATTGTCGAAATCAAGTTTGTAGCTTAAGCCACTGCAACCACCACCCACAACACCAACTCTTAAAAAATAAGATGAATCATTGGCAATACCCGCTTCTTCCATTAGCTTTATGGCTTTAGCTTTGGCTTTATCTGAAACGTAAATACTATTTTCTGTAGCTGTCATAACAATTAAAAATTGAAAAGTCAAAACCCAAAACTTTATGCTTTTAAATTTTAACTTTTGACTTTTTTAGTGAACTCCTTTCTCTTCAAATACCAACTGCTCTAAACCGTTTTTAGAACGATAATCGTTAATAGCAGCCTTAATAGCATCTTCTGCTAAAACTGAACAGTGAATTTTTACAGGTGGAAGATTTAATTCTTCAACAATATCCATATTGTCAATTGCAACTGCTTGGTCAACAGTTTTACCTTTTAACCATTCTGTTGCTAAGCTTGAAGATGCAATAGCAGAGCCACAGCCAAAGGTTTTGAACTTTGCATCTTTAATGATTCCAGTTGCATCATCCACTTCAATTTGAAGTCTCATAACGTCTCCACATTCTGGAGCACCAACTAAACCTGTACCTACATTCTTACTTGCTTTATCAAGTGTTCCAACATTTTTAGGATTGCTGTAATGATCAATCACTTTATCTGAGTATGCCATTTTTTTTAATATTTAATATTGTTAATTTAATATTTATTGATTATTGATTGGTTGATTTATAAATATTAAATCAATCAATCTTAACTTTTTAATGGTGTGCCCATTCGATACTGTTTAAATCAATTCCTTCTTTGTACATTTCCCAAAGCGGACTCATTTCTCTTAATTTTAAAACAGTATTTGTAATTTGTTCTATTGTGTAATCAATTTGTTCTTCTGTGGTAAATCTGCTTAAACCAAAACGCAAGCTGCTATGTGCTAAATCATCACCTAAGCCTAGAGCTTTTAAAACATAACTTGGTTCAAGTGATGCTGAGGTACAAGCAGAGCCTGAACTTAATGCAATATTTTTATTAAAGCCCATTAATAAACCTTCGCCCTCAACGTGTTTAAAAGAAATATTTGAAACGTGTGGTAAGCGATGTTCTTTATTACCATTCACATAGCTTTCTTCTATTTTGCACAAGGCATTTTCTAATTTATCTCTTAATACACTAGTATGTTTAGCATCTTGCTCCATTTCTAGTCTGCATAGTTCGCAAGCTTTACCAAAACCAACAATACCAGGTACATTCAAAGTTCCACTTCTCATTCCACGTTCGTGGCCACCACCATCCATTTGTGCTGTAACTTTTACACGTGGGTTTTTACGACGAACATATAAAGCACCTATTCCTTTTGGGCCATACATTTTATGACCAGTAAAAGTCATTAAATCAATACCATCTTTTATAACATCAACTGGAATTTTACCAACAGCTTGTGTTGCGTCGCTAAAAAATAAAACACCATTCTTTTTTGCTAATGCTGCAATTTCTTTAATGGGTTGAACTACGCCAACCTCATTATTTGCATACATTATTGAAATTAGGATAGTAGTAGGTTTAATAGCAGCTTCCAACTCTTTCACATCAATTAAACCATCTGCTTTTACTTGCAAATAAGTTACTTCTCCACCTAATTTTTCAATATGCTTACAAGTATCTAAAACAGCTTTGTGTTCAGTGGTTACAGTAATGATGTGATTACCTTTTGATGCATACATTTCATATACACCTTTAATAGCAAGATTATCGCCCTCGGTTGCTCCACTTGTAAAAATAATTTCTTTGGGGTCGGCACCAATTAGTTGTGCTACTTGCTCACGTGCATAATCAACAGCTTCTTCTGCAGCCCAACCAAAAGGATGGTTGCGACTTGCTGCATTGCCAAAATTTTCGGTAAAATAAGGTATCATTGTCTCCAAAACTCTTGGATCCATTGGAGTTGTAGCGTTATTATCTAGATATACAGGTAACTTCAACATATAATTTATTATTTTCTTGCTTTAATTGCAAATGTAAGTAGGGTAGGGTATAATTTTGATTTTTTAGCGAAAACGTTCCATTTGTTTTCCATTAATCGAAATAAATTAAGAATTATGAAAAAAGTAGAACATATTGGCATTGCAGTAAATGACTTCTCGGTGTCTATTCCCTTGTTTGAAAAAATTTTAAACACAAATTGCTACAAAACAGAATTGGTAGAAAGTGAAAATGTAAATACAGCTTTTTTTAAACAAGGCGAAACGAAGATTGAATTATTAGAAAGTCAAACTGCTGATGGTGTTATTGCTAAATTTATTGAAAAAAAGGGGGAAGGAATTCATCATATTGCTTTTGATGTGGAGGATATTGAATTAGAAATGAAACGATTGGAGAGAGAAGGCTTCATCCTACTAAACCCAACACCAAAGCAAGGTGCAGATAATAAATTAGTGTGCTTTCTTCACCCAAAAAATACAAATGGAGTATTGATAGAATTGTGTCAGGAAATGAAATGAGCTAATGGTCACAATCTTCTTTGTGAGCGTGATTGTGGTGCCTACAAAATTTAAAATTTAAAAAGTGACTTGCTACAATTAAAATAACAGCAGGAAGTAGAAGCCATAAATGCCACTCGTGAAATATTTGTTTAGCCAGTAAACTAAGAATTCCAAATAAAAACAATACAAATGGCAACCAACGATGGTGGTGTTTTTTGAAACCGTGGTACAAAGAATACGAGCCAACTATAAAAGCTAGTACAATCATACCATACTCAAAAATTGGATTGTCAATAATATTGATTCCGAACAAAGGAAGACTACTTAGCAAAAGAGGTAGCACAGCACAGTGAATGGCACATGCTATAGAAACAGTTACACCTAAAGCATCCCAATTAATTTTAAAAAAAGACATTTCGCAAATTTATGTATCGTTATTGAAAACCTAACTTTTACATTAGTGAAAGCAAAAAAGGTTATTAACTTTAATAGCTAATAACCTTTTTTGTAATTTAATTTGGCAATTAAAACTTGATTACTAAAAAAACAGAAAATCCTTGCCCTTGTCCAATACTTGTACCTGTAAAATCTCTAAAAATACTACCCCAAAGTGATAAATTTCTATCTAACCTTTTACCAAGTGCTAAAGATCCACGTAGGTAACTAAAATCTTTGTTAATAAGTAATGGAATTGGTGAATTAGCAGCACTACTGCTTGAAGAAATAAAATTTAAGGTTCCACTTACTTTCCAGTCACCTTCATTTATAGGTACACCAAATGTTGCATTAGCAAAAAATTGTGTTGGTCCGCCGGCGTTAAAAAAAGTTCTTAAACCTGCTTCAACATCGTAATAGGTATCCTTTAAACTTTTTGTATTGGTACCTGCTAAACCAATTTTGCCTTCTAACCCAACTGATGCATATCCAGGAATAAGGTCTGTTTGCGTTGCTAAAGAACTAGGATAGGTTGGTATAATTAGAGATCCTGTAACAGAAAGGTGTTTGTAATAATCGTAGTGATTTAAAAAATAACTCAATCCCAATGTCATATCTCCAGTAGTTTGTAAAGGGGATTGTGCATCTACTCCATTTTCTGTAAATCGTTGAGAAACATAGGGTAAGTTGAAAAGAAAATCTAAATCTCGACCAATCCCTACGCCACCAAATAATCCAAAATAATTAGATTGGAATCGTCCATTATTGGGATATGGTACGGTTGAGCCTGTAGCATTCCAATAACTATCAGCAGTATAACGAGTGTAAGTGGGTACTAATAACCATCTTCCATTGCCAATTGGGAAACCTGCAAAACTATCTTGCTGCATTGTTAAAAACAAGGCAATGGTTAAAAGGCATTTTAATATTCTATTTTTCATTAATGAATTTTTATAAAGTTGTTATAAAATTTATGGTTGACCAAATCTTTCTTTTAACCAAACTTCTTTAAGACCGTAAAATCTTTTATCTAAACTATTGCCACATTCTTTACATTCATAATTTTCCTTTTTTGAAACCCGCAATTGGCTTATAAAACTATAAACACATTGTGCAGGAACATTTGTATTGTGCAAACTAAAACCTGTTAAAATTGGACAATTAATATACGGTGCAAAATAAATAGGATCGAAATAATCTAGCGTTTTAATTATAGATTCTTTCGATGCTCGTTGTGAATTGTAATAGTTTTTAAACATCGAAGTTGGGAATCCAGTAGTAGTCATTCCTTCTCCAAGGTTTATCATATCCCTCATTCCTATAAAAGATGGATTTTCTACTATTATTCCTTTAGCTCTTGAGTCAATAGCTGCAATGGCTGCAGTTGCAGCAGCACCAAGCCCACTGCCAGTTATTACAATTTTTCTGGTATCAAGTTTTAATTGACCAGCAAAATTTGAAATTAAATCTAGTCCTCTTAAAGCATCCATATAAATGCCTTTTAGCACGTATTTATTTTTATCTCTTATGTTATAAACCCCAAGTTGGTCGTAAGGGAAATTATAATTTTGATTGCTTGATCCAGTGCCCCTAGTATTAATACAAAGTACTGCAATATTGCTTCTTAGCTCTGGAGCTAGCTCTACCTGATAGTCTGATATTTTATATAATACAGCTTGTAATCGATTGTCCTTGGGAACCGTTAACCAACCATATATTGTAGCCTTGTCTATTGATTTAAATTCAACTTCATAAGCATCTACTCTTTTACTTGATAAATCAGGACGTGGGGTTATTAAGTAATTTGGTGCTGTTGCTGATAACTCTCTTTTGGCTTGATCCCAAAAATTTACAAAGTCGCTTGGTGCTTGTGTTTTTGAATAAACTTTTGTTGGTTCATATCCAAAGTTATAAGTAGCTACATCTTGATAATTTGCTGAATTTATTGTCATACTTGAAACATAAAATCCAGGCAAAAATTGATCTGTAGCAAATACATAATCTCTTGAAAAACTACCTTTCTTTTTTATGGAAAATGGGTAGTCCTCTTTGTATAAAACCACTCCTCCATTATTTGATATTTGCATTGAGATTGTTCCAAATTGGTCTGACTTTAAATTGTTTTGCAAGTGCAGTTTGTAACCAATTTTTCTACTTTTGCTGTTGTAAATACCATCTTTTTCAAAACCTGTTATGGTTGATGTAATGGATGTTTTATCTTTTGTTACATTTAAAAATTGATTGTTATTTTGAGGAGCTGTGCTAGAGAACTTTAGAGGTTTTTGGGCTTCAACTTGCTTAAAACACAGTATTGTGAGTAATGGTATTACACACAATTTAGTAATTAAAACACTGTATTTGTACAGTTCACCCATAAGTACGGCTTCCAAATTTTAACTTATAACGAATTTTTCGAGTAAAAATTATATTGTTAGGATGCGTATTTATTAACAATGAAAGAGTTGGTGAGATTGTAATTTAAACAAAATCAAATTTTTCTCCATCAAATAAACCCTTATCACTCAGTTTTAAGTAAGGAATAACAAGCAATGCCATAAAGCTTAATGTCATAAATGGAGAAAGTAATGTGCTACCTAAATCATCCTTGGTCATTTTATCAATAGCAGTATAATCAGCCGCAACTTTGTAGCCATCATCAGCACTCATTAAACCTGCAACAGGTAATGCAACAATCATTTCATTGTTTTTACAAACTGCACTCACACCACCTTGTGCTTTTATTACAAGATTAATTGCTTGTGCTAAGCTTTCATCGTCTATACCAACAGCAACTATATTGTGGCTATCGTGTGCAACAGTGCTTGCCAATGCTCCTTTTTGCAAACCAAAATTTTTAATAAATGCTTTTGCGATAGGGGCATTGTTGTAACGATTTACTACTACTATTTTTAAAATATCATCTTGCAAATTAGGAATTAGAAATTGGGAATTAGGGATTAATAGTTTCTCTTTTTTTATCTCAATTCTATTGGTAATTAATTGCCCATCTAATGCTTCAATTACAGGTATGGTTTCATTAGGAAAATCTTTTGTAGTAACAATTAAATCACTTGCTGATATTGGATTACAGTCAAATTGATTAATTGGCTTTACTACTTTTGATTGAATAAATGAAATGCCATTTTCTGCAACTAATTCCCCGTTAATGTAGTTTTGTTTTACATTGAAATTTATTAAATCTTCTACCACAATAAAATCTGCAATATCGCCTATACGCAACATTCCAACATCTAGTTTGTAATGGTTGATTGGATTGATACAAGCAGCTTGCAATACTTTAAAAATATCAATGCCTTTTGCCACAGCCCTTGCACATAATGCATTGATATGATTGAGTACTAAACTGTCAGGATGCTTATCATCGCTACAAAACATTATCATTTCTGGATAGTCGTTTAGCAAATCAATTAATGCCTCAAAATTTTTTGCTGCACTTCCTTCACGAATTAAAATTTTCATTCCATAATTCAACTTGTCCAATGCTTCTTCTTTTGTGAAACATTCATGGTCTGTATAAATGCCAGCATCAATATATTTTTTTGCAATTTCTCCTCTTAATCCTGGGGCGTGTCCATCAATTGGTTTGCCTAATTCTTGTGCATATTTTATTTTCTTAATCACTTCTTCATCGCCATATAAAACACCTGGAAAATTCATCATTTCGCTCAAATATTTTACATCATCTCTTTGCAAAAGTGTTTTTACATCATCACTATTAAGTGCAGCTCCAGCAGTTTCAAAAATGGTAGCTGGAACACAACTTGGTGCTCCAAAATTGAATTTAAAGTTTACTTGTTTTCCATTTTCAATCATAAATTCCACACCTCCCATTCCACAAACATTGGCTATTTCGTGGGGGTCACTAATAGTAGCAACAGTGCCATGAACAACTGCTAATCTTGCAAATTCACTTGGTATTAGCATACTGCTTTCAACGTGTACGTGGCTATCTATAAATCCTGGAAGAATGTAATTAGGAATTAGGAATTGGGAATTGGGAATTGGATTTATTGACTTAATAATTTTGTTTTCAACAACAACTTCTGCTGCATAAATTTTCTTGTTTAATATATCAACTACATTACCAGTAATAGTAAATAACGATGTACTCATAGAAGTTTATTTGTATAGTTTTTTAAAAAGGTAATCCTATGCCTAATTGTAGTGCTGCATTTCTAACTTCAACACCATTAGGGCGTTTTTCTCTTAGGCTTGCATTGCTTAAATCTACCCAACCATTGTTATATTGTCGTGCAGGGTCTTTTACTTTGTATGCAGCATCAACTCTTAACACTGCGTATCCTCCAAAATCTAAACGCAAACCAGTGCCAACGCCAATAGCAATATCTTTACCTAATCGTGCAAAGGCAAAATCACTGTTGGGGTTGTTATCATTTTTTCTAACATTCCAAACATTACCAATATCTGTAAATAAAGCACTGCTAAGTTTTAAAAAACTACCATTGTAAATAAGAAAACGATATTCAAAATTGGCCTCTAATCTAATATCACCAAACCTATCTCTAAATGATGAGCTGCTTGTATCGTAAAGTAAAGAAGAACCTTGACCTAATTGACGCAATCCCCATGCTCTCATGCTATTGGGACCACCAACAAAAAACTGTTTAAAGAACGGTAGTACATTGCCAATTTCGTTGCTACTGCTATAATTGATGCCCACACCACCATATAGTTTATATGCCAGTTCAGACTTAGGTAATTTAGTACTCTCTCTGTACTCGATTTCTAATTTGCTATATCTATACACTTTATCTTCAAGTGATTTAAACAAGCCTGTAATTAATCCAGACTCTTCAAAACTAACCCTAAACAAATGAGATACATTGCTTCTTTTTTTATTGACAAAACTTTGAGAAAAAGTAAATGTTTGCCCAATAACATTGCCAGTATTAAATGATAGTTGCAGAAATGGATTGTTTTTTATTAAATCATCAAGACCTTTTAATTTATCTAAAGAATATAACTCAACATTTAAAGGGCTGTATAACCAAGTTTTATCGTCTGTTTTAAACTCATATCCAAAACTACCTGTTACAGAACGAAGTTTAAATAACTCAAACCTATCAGAATAAGAGCCATTTATGGAAAGTAAGGTTCTTTTATCAGGAACATTAATAACACTTTCTAAATTGTTTCTAATAAATTTAAAGGGTAATAATTTAATAAAATTTCTAATCGGTTTTTCTCCAATCATTCTTGGAAAACTATAAGTATGCCCAAATGTGGTATAAAAAGTTTGTAATGCAGTGCTACTGTCTGTAGGGTTAAATTCTACTCCCAATCTTAGTGTAGTAAAAGATTGAATAGCTTGTTTCCAAACATTTCTATTTCTATAGGTAAGCCCAAAAGAAACTCCCACCAAATTTCCAGCTGTTAAATCACCAGTATTTTTACTGATTTCATAGTTATTTTCAATACCACGTTTTTTTTCTGGCACCATTACAATGTGTAAGTCTAAAGAATCAGTATCACGTTTTATAAATTTAGCATCAATTTGTTTCCAAGGACCAAGTTTGTTAAGGGCATTAATGGTTCTAAAATAATCGGTTTGATTAAATGGTTGACCATTTTGTAAATAAGTGTGTGTTCTTAAGGGATAAAGTTTAATAATTTGATTATCGAAGCGTAAATTATAATTTTTAATTTGGTGATTGTGTAGCCAAGGTTGGTTGATTACAGAGTCTGTTAAATCTAAAGCTCCAGCTTGTGGATAGTAATATATTTGCCCAATAAAGTATTGTTTACCACTATTGCCAGTAGTATCTTTTCTTTGTTTTATTGTAATATCCCACTTGGGATTTTCTTTTTTGCTTTTACCATAATCATCAAGCAACTTGGCTAATTCAAAAGGGTCGATAGTTAAGTTTAAAAATTTAGAATCAGTGGTATCTACCAAAGCATAAATATCATCTCGTGTAAAATTGTAGTAACCATTTCGTTTAAATAAAGCTGTAATTCTATCAAGTTCATTACTAATAACTTGTTTTGTATAGGGTTTGCCAGTTTTTAGTAAGCTAAATTGAATGTTTTGTTGGGCTAGTTTTTGTAAGTTACTATCTGCCAAATCAATTGCAAAGCTATCAATAGTAATACTTTTACCCAATTCAATAGTAATTACAGGTGTTACTCTATACTGATTTAATTTTTTTTGATTGATGGTATCGTGTGTGTAAGATGCTGAATAATAACCCTGCGATTTTAAATAATTATCCATAAATCGTATGGAGCGTAAAAAATTGTTGCTGTCATAAACAGGAGGGTTATTAATAATGCTAAAAATACCCAATTTAGCTACTTTTCTCACTTGCATACTATCGTCCCAATAGTTATTAAGTTCTGTAATCAGTCTTTTTTTTTCGTCTTTACTAAGTTCAGATTTTATAATAATTTTATTGTTGTAAACAAATGGTTGGTTTTTGGGAAAATTTTTCACAGATGTGCAAGAGCTAATAAAAATAATAGCCAATGCAAGAAGGTATAAATTTGCTTTTTTGAAAAAGATAAATTGCATAATATGTTAAGCCGCAGCGAAAGTAAATATATTCAAACTTTAAGCCACAAAAAACAAAGAGATGCTGAAGGCTTATTTATTGTTGAAGGGCCAAAGCTTGCAGATGAAGTTTTGAATAGCCATTTAAGCATTAAAAAAATATTTGCCTTGCAATCTTGGGCAGATGCTAATAAAACAATTGATGATATTGTAATTATTGGTGAAGATGAGCTTCAAAAAATATCGAATTTACAAACAGCTAACGAGGTGTTAATGTTGGTGGAAATGCCACACCAAAATGTTTTGTTAAAACTAGAAAATACAATTACACTTGCTTTAGATGGTATACAAGACCCTGGCAATTTTGGAACGATTATTAGAATTGCAGACTGGTTTGGTATTAAGCAAATAATTTGTAGCGAAGATTGTGTTGAGCTTTACAACCCCAAAGTAATACAAAGCACAATGGGTAGCTTTATAAGAGTAAATATTGTTTACACAAAGCTAGATGAATACATAGCCAAAGTAAATGTGCCTGTGTTTGGTGCATTGTTAAACGGAAAAGATGTAACTCAAATTGAAAAACCGACACAAGGAGTTTTAATTATTGGCAATGAATCAAAAGGAATAAGGCAACCCGTTTTACCATATATTAACAATGCTATTAGTATTAAAAGAATTGGTGGGGCCGAATCGTTAAATGCAGCTGTAGCAACTGGCATTATATTATCGCATTTGGTTTAAGAATGCAAATAAGTGCTATTTAATAAATATAAAAGTTTTGTAAATCTTAAATTCTTATAAAACTGCCCTGAAGTTTTAAATATTCAGGGTCATTTGCATTTAAATTATCCTTTTTTTAATGCTTCTTCAAACTCCTCAGGTGTAATGGCATCTTCCAAATTAAAATTACCAATACGAGTTCTGCATAATTTGCTCAAATGTCCACCTACTCCCAAGGCTGCACCAAAGTCGTTTGCCAAACTTCTAATATAGGTTCCTGTGCCACAAACCACTTTAAAACTAAGTACTGCACCATCAATGTTGGTAATGCTAAATTCTTTAATGTTCACAGGCCTTGGGTCAACTTTTACTTCAATACCTTGCCTTGCACTTTCATACAATCTTTTGCCATCTTTTTTTATAGCAGAATGTTGTGGTGGCATTTGCAAAATATTGCCAATAAATTGTTTGGTGGTTTCTAATATTTTTTCTGGTGTAATATGGCTTACATCTTTTATGTTCTCAGGTTCACCCTCTAAATCATAAGTAGGGGTGGTACTGCCAATAGTAATTGTGCCAGTATATTCTTTTTCCATACCCATATACTCGTTAATTTTTTTGGTAAACTTGCCAGTGCAAATAATTAACAAGCCACTTGCTAATGGGTCAAGTGTACCAGCGTGTCCCACTTTGGGTATTCTTACTAAATAGCGAATTTTTCTTACAGCATCAAAACTAGTCCAGTGTAATGGTTTGTTGATAAGTAGTACCTTGCCTTCGGCAAACGATGAAAGACTTTGCATAATTGTTGCGAATGTAAAGGAATAGCCTGTTTAATAGAAATTGCTAATTGCACAACTTTGATTTACAAGAAAGCTTGTTAATAGTTTTTATAATAATTAGTTATGGAACGTGCATTCGTACTTAACATCAACTTTTAACTATAATTTTGTAAACTGGTTATGATTTTGATATGTATTCAATATTAAAAAACAAATATTAATTGCTATATGAAACAAATTTCAGTAATTGGTGCAGGCACTATGGGCAATGGAATTGCACACGTTTTTGCACAAACAGGTTTTGCAGTAACCTTAATTGATGTTAATGGAGCACAATTAGAAAAAGCTGTAGCTACTATCGCTAAAAACTTAGATAGGCAGGTTGCAAAAGGAACCTTAAACGAAGAACAAAAAGCTGCAACACTTGCAAACATTACTATTCAAACAGATGTTGCCATTGGTGTTAGTCAGGCAGATTTAGTAGTAGAAGCTGCTACAGAAAATGTGGATTTAAAGCTTAAAATATTTAAACAAATAGATGAAGCCGCTCCAGCAAATTGCATCTTAGCTAGCAACACATCTTCTATTTCTATCACAAAAATTGCAGCAGCCACAAAGCGTCCTGCTAAGGTAATTGGAATGCATTTTATGAATCCAGTGCCTGTGATGAAACTAGTGGAGATTATTAATGGTTACGCAACAGATAAAGAAGTTACGAATACCATTGTAGAGCTTAGTAAACAATTAGGTAAAGTGCCTTGCATTGTGAACGATTATCCAGGCTTTATTGCAAATAGAATATTAATGCCAATGATTAACGAAGCAATTTACAGCCTGTTTGAAGGTGTTGCTGGCGTTGAAGAAATTGATACTGTAATGAAACTTGGTATGGCACATCCAATGGGGCCATTACAATTAGCTGATTTTATTGGATTAGATGTTTGCCTTAGTATTTTAAAAGTATTGCACGATGGTTTTGGTAATCCAAAATATGCTCCTTGTCCTTTATTAGTAAATATGGTTATGGCAGGGAAATTAGGTGCAAAATCTGGTGAAGGATTTTATATGCATACAGCTGGGAGTAAAGATTTAGTGGTGAGTAGTAGTTTTAAATAGTAATTAAACTCAGCTACAATTATTATAAAAAGAGAGCGGATTTGCATTTGCAAATCCGCTCTCTTTTTATGTTTTTTAATAAACTAATTGTTGTTTAACTTACTTCTGCTTTTACTATAAGCAAAGTAAATAATCAATCCAAGAATCATCCAACCAAAGGCAACAAGTAATGTTTGATTGTCTAAGCCAAAAATCATAGCACTACAAATTAATGTACCTAAAGTACAAACTACAGGATAAATTGGAGCTTTAAATGGGCGTTCCATATTTGGAGATTTTACTCTCAAAATCCATATGCCGATACACACTAAAACGAAAGCAAATAAAGTTCCAAAACTTGTTAAATCTCCTGCAACATGTCCAGGAACAAAAGCTGCAAATCCACCAACAAATAAAAATAGAATCCAATTGGCTTTATATGGTGTTTTAAATTTTGGATGTAAATCACCAAATGCTTTTGGAATCAAACCATCATTACTCATACTATAAAATACACGACTTTGACCCATTAACATTACTAAAATAACAGAGCTAAATCCAGCAAGAATGGCTATGGTTACAGCTTTTGCTAGCCAGCCATAATTGGTCATATAAGTTGAAATTGCATAAGCAACAGAAGCTTCTCTACCTTTTTCAGGGTCTACAAAATCTTTCCAATTAGCAACACCTGTTAAAACGTGACCAAACAAAATGTATAAAATAGTGCAAACTGCCAATGAACCCAAAATACCAATTGGCATATCTCTTTTAGGGTTTTTAGCTTCTTGTGCTGCAGTACTTACAGCATCAAAACCAATAAAAGCAAAGAATACTATAGCAGCACCTCCTAAAACGCCACCCCAACCATGTTTATTCCAAGCACTATAATCTGCTATAACTTTTCCAGCTGCATCTTTTACAGCAGCAGTTCCAGCAGGAATTAAATAAGGATCGTGATTTTCGGGCTTAATAAATTGCCAACCAACTGCAATAAAAATTAATACAATTGCAACCTTAATAAAAACAATGATTGCATTAAAAATTGCAGATTCTTTGGTTCCTTTAATTAATATAAGTGTTATAAGTAATAGTACAATCAAGGCAGGTGCGTTCATTATGCCACTGTGCAGTACACCTGCAGTATCTGTAAAACTTTCGAATGGAGAATGGCACCATTCGTATGGAATTGCCCCCCCCAGCAACTTATTTAAATATTCACTCCAAGCAATAGCAACAGTGGCAGCACCAAGTGCATATTCCATAATTAATGCCCAACCAATAATCCAAGCAACTAATTCTCCCATTGTAACATAACTGTAAGCATAAGCACTTCCTGAAATTGGAATCATTGCAGCAAATTCTGCATAGCACAAACCTGCAAATGCACAACCAACAGCGGCTAAAACAAAAGATAAAGTAACTGCTGGTCCAGCAGCTTGTCCTGCTGCAGCTGCAGTTCTAACAAACAAGCCAGCTCCAATAATGGCACCAATTCCAAGTGCTACAAGATTTCCAGCACCAAGTGTTCGTTTTAAACCTTTTTCATTATCGGCTGCCTGAGCCATAATTCCCTCTAAAGATTTCTTCCTGAATAAACTCATATAAGTTGTTTTGTTGTAAAAATTTGAGTTGGAAAAATAAGGAAATATTTTATTGTGCAAATAAAACTTTTAATATTGCTACATAACTAACGAATATGCAAAGTATAAATACATCTACTAAAAAAAGTAAACTTACTATATACATTATTACTGCAATGATTTTGGGCTTTGCAGTGGGTTTATTAGTTTACTCAAACGGTAGTCCAAATTTTATAGCAGACTTCTCTAAAAACATCAAACTACTTGGTACTATTTTCATTCGTTTTGTGCAAATGATTATTTCGCCATTGGTGTTTAGTACTTTGGTGGTAGGTATTGCAAAATTGGGAGATTTAAAAGCTGTTGGAAGAGTTGGAGGAAAAGCAATGTTATGGTTCATTACTGCATCGCTTGCATCGCTATTAATAGGAATGGTTTTAGTTAATTGGTTGCAGCCAGGAGCTGCTTTGCAAATGGCAACTGCCGATGATGCTGGATTAAAAGATTTGGCAACCAAAACACAAGAATTTTCATTGGCAAAATTTGTAGAACACATCATTCCTAAAAGTGTGTTTGAGGCAATGGCAACCAACGAAATTTTGCAGTTGGTCATCTTCTCAATTTTCTTTGGAGTAGCAACTGCTGCTGTAGGTGAACGTGCAAAACCTATTATTAAAGCATTAGATATTGTAAGTGAGATTGTATTAAAAATCGTAGGTTATGTAATGAATTTTGCACCACTTGGGGTATTTGGAACAATAGCTGCTGTAGTAGCAAAAAATGGTCCTGGAATATTTAAATTTTATGGCATTTATTATAGCTATTTTCTATTGGGAATATTAGTGCTTTGGATATTATTATATGGTGTAGGTTATTTAATTCTAAAGCAAAGAATGCCAGAATTATTAAAGAGAATCAGCAATCCATTATTAATTGCATTTAGTACTACAAGCAGCGAAGCTGTATTTCCTAAGTTAACTGAAGAATTAGAAAAATTTGGTTGTAAGGATAAAATAGTTTCTTTCATTTTACCATTGGGTTATAGCTTTAATTTAGATGGTAGTATGATGTATATGACATTTGCTAGTTTATCTATTGCACAAATCTTTCACGTTGATTTATCTTTAGGTACTCAACTTACAATGTTGTTGGTTTTAATGCTTACTAGTAAAGGCATTGCAGGTGTGCCAAGAGCTTCATTAGTTGTAGTATTAGCAACTTGTGGTATGTTTAAAATTCCACTAGAAGGAGTGGCATTAATTTTACCAATTGATCATTTTTGTGATATGTTTAGAACTGCAACTAACGTTTTGGGGAATGCTTTAGCAACAAGTGTTGTTAGTAAATGGGAAGGTGAACTGACTAGTAGCGAGAGTTTATAATTACAATTAAAATGTCACATCATTTAACAATTATTACACAATAAACTTGATTTAAAAAACAAAGGGTCTGAGGTAGAAACCTCGACCCGTGTTTAATCCGTACCCTATGAAAACAAACTTTAATAATTCCTTTCTATTCGTGTGATATTGTTCTTTATTTCTGACATATATATAAACGGACATTGATTGATTTTATTTTGCAGCATAAAAAAAACATTATGATTTTAGTGGATTCTCATACCCATATTTACCTGTCAGAATTTGCCTTAGATATAGATACAGTAATAGATAGAGCAAAAAATGAGGGCGTAAAAAAAATATTTTTACCAGCCATAGATTCTTCGCATCATCAAGAAATGTTTTTATTAGAGCAACGATTTCCAGATAATTGTTTTTGTATGATGGGCCTGCATCCTTGTTCAGTTAAAGAAAATTATTTACAAGAGTTAAGTTTGGTTGAAGAACAGTTAAAAAGAAGAAAATTTGCTGCCGTTGGTGAAATTGGATTGGATTTTTATTGGGATAAAACTTTTGCTAAACAACAGCACGAAGCTTTTGAACAACAAATGCAATGGGCATTAGACTATAATCTTACAATTAATATTCATACCCGCAATGCCACACAAGAAACCATTGAACTTGTAAAACCTTTTGCAAAAAAAGGATTACGTGGTACTTTCCACTGTTTTGGAGGCAGCATAGAAACGGCAAAACAAATTATGAATATGAATTTTTTTATGGGGATAGGTGGCGTTGTAACTTATAAAAAGTCGGGTTTAGAAGAAACATTAAAAGATGTTCCTTTGGAGTATCTGATTTTAGAAACTGATGCCCCATACTTAACACCAGTTCCTTTTAGAGGAAAAAGAAATGAATCATCTTATATAAAATTAATTGCTCAAAGGGTTGCTGAAATTAAAAACATTAGTATTGATGAAGTAGCTAGAGTGACTACATTGAATGCAGAAAAAATATTCGGTTGCTAATTTTTGAATGTTATTTTCGTAGCCCTAAAAAAAGATTTTAAAATCTTAAGATTAACTTGACAATAAATCTTACATCTAAAATCTTAAATTAATAGAGAGGTGTCCGAGTGGTTGAAGGAGCACGCCTGGAAAGTGTGTAAACGGGAAACTGTTTCGAGAGTTCGAATCTCTTCCTCTCTGCAAAAAAAGGCACATAGATTCATTGGTTTTCCTTTGTTTCTTTGTGCCTTTCTGATAATTAAATAATTGTAAAATGAACTTAATAGAAGAACTACGTTGGCGTGGAATGATTCAGGATATTATGCCTGGAACAGAAGAGCAATTGAACAAAGAACTAACGAGTGCCTATATTGGTTTTGACCCAACTGCAGACAGCCTTCATATAGGTAGTCTTGTACCCATATTATTGTTAAAACATTTACAACTTTGTGGACACAAGCCTTATGCCTTAGTAGGTGGTGCAACAGGAATGGTAGGTGACCCAAGTGGTAAAAGTGAGGAGAGGAATTTATTAAGTGAGGATATTTTAAATCATAACGTCAAAGGAGTTCAGGCTCAATTAGAAAAATTTCTTGACTTTGATACATCAAAACCAAATGCTGCTGAAATTGTAAATAACTATGATTGGTTTAAAGACTTTAGTTTTCTTAATTTCATCAGAGATGTGGGCAAACACATTACTGTTAACTATATGATGAGTAAGGATAGTGTGAAAAAAAGATTAGAAGGCGATACAGGTATGAGCTTTACAGAATTTACTTATCAGTTGGTGCAGGGTTATGATTTTTACTATTTGAACCTGCATAAAAATTGTAAACTTCAAATGGGTGGCAGCGATCAATGGGGCAATATTGTTACAGGAACAGAATTGATCAGACGAAAAAGTGGAGGAGAAGCTTTTGCTTTTACTTGCCCGTTAATAACTAAAGCTGATGGTGGAAAATTTGGTAAAACCGAGAAAGGGAATGTATGGCTAGATGCTACTAAAACAACTCCATATCAGTTCTATCAGTTTTGGCTAAATAGTAGTGATGCCGATGCAGAAAAATGGATTAAGATTTTTACTTTACTACCAAAAGATGAAGTGTTTGCCATTATTGATACTCATAAACTTGATTTAAGTAAAAGGTACTTACAAAAAAGATTGGCAGAAGAAGTTACAAAATTTGTACACGGACAAGATGAATTAAATAACGCAATTGAAACAACTCAAAAATTATTTGCAAATCAAACAGCACCCGCCGAAAGTTTGAGTATTGCTGATTTAGAATCTTTAGAAGGTATTGTTAAGGTTGATTACGAATTAGCTAAGGTTAATGAACAAATTGATGTCATTAGCTTTTTAGCAGAAACCAACATATTTGCTAGTAAAGGGGAAGCAAAAAAAATGATTCAAAATGGAGGTATTCAAATTAATCGAAAAAAGGTTGAAGATTTGCAAATGAAATTGAACGTTTCTATGTTGCTACATCATAGATATTTATTGGTGCAAAAAGGGAAAAAGAATTATTATTTGGTTGAAATACAATAACCATACTAAATATTTTAACTTATAGTTAGGATACAAGCCATTTTTAATCAAATTTTAATTTAATAAAATAGGTTTCGTCTTAAGAATAGAATTTACTCATTAGCTTGATGCGTGTGTAAACTAATATTTATACCATCATTAAACACATAAAATCTGCGTTTATGTAAGTAAATAAGCATTTAAACACTTCTACTAATACAAATTTTAATATTGCTTATTTTGCATTTAAATGAGTAAAAATAAAAACTATTGGTTGTGCCAACTACTGGGTTGGTTTGGAATGGTGACGATAGAAATCACCAACTACACTTTTTTCATTATAGGCAAATTTAACCCAGATATTTTTTTAGCAATGCTGGAGTTTGCTGTTTATGGAATTGCCATTACACACTTATATAGATATTATTTAAAACGAACCAATTTTTTTCAAAAAAAAACACTACGAATATGGGCATCAGCATTGCTTTCAACAATTTTGCTAGCTAGTTTAATAACATTCGCAAGTTACATACCCGAAATTTTTAAAAGTGGTTTTGTAGTTTTTAAACAACTTTCATTTATTCAAGTTTCAGGTAGTATTGTAAACTGGATGCGATATGTAGGTGTTTGGGTAATTATATATTTTATGTATAAATTACTACAACAAAATAGTGCCATACAGCAAGAGAAAATGTCAATTGAAAATTTAGCTAGAACTACTGAGTTGGAGTTGTTAAAATCCCAGCTAAATCCTCATTTTTTATTCAATGCACTCAATAGTATTAAAGCTTTGGTATTAATAAATCCTGAGCAATGTAGAGAGGCAATTGTTAAATTGAGTGAGTTATTACGATTTACCCTGCAATATGGAAAAGAAAAAGAAATTGCTTTAAAAGATGAATTAAAAGAAGTAAAAAAATACCTAGAACTAGAGCAGCTAAGATTTGGTGAACGTTTAAGTGTACTATTTAATATTGATGAAGATGCTTTATCTTGTAATCTACCTCCTGCAATCATTTTATGCCTAGCAGAGAATGCTGTAAAGCACGGTGTTAGCAAGCAAATTATGAATAGTGTAGTTATTTTATCAACTTCAGTTGTAAATAATTTTTTATTAATTCAAATATCAAATACTGGTTCATACAAACCCGAAAGTGAAAGTGGTATTGGGCTAAAACATATTACAAAAAGGCTTTATGAAATATATCATAACCAAGCCATTTTTGAAATTAATAATGCCAATGAAACTGTAGTTGCAACTGTTAAAATTCCTTTACAATGGCAATAAAAACAATTATTATTGATGATGAACATTTGGCAATTGCTGAGCTAAAACTGATGCTTGAAAAACATAATGATATTCAAGTTATTGATACAGCAGTAAATGTTATTGAAGCAACCGAAAAAATAAAAACACAACAGCCCGAATTAATTTTTTTAGATATTAATATGCCCGGTAAAAATGGGTTTGATTTACTACAAGATTTAGATGAATGCCCTTATGTTGTATTTGTTACAGCATACGACCAATTTGCCATAAAAGCCTTTGAGGTAAATGCTTTAGACTATATTTTAAAACCTGTAAATGCAATACGATTAGCTGAAGCTATAGCAAAAATTAAAAAGCAAATTATTTTTGCAAAAAGCAATGAAAACAAATTAAGTATTGAAAAACGTATTTTTATAAAGGATGGGGATACCTGTTTTTTTGCTCCTTTAGCAGATGTTTTTTTAATTGAAAGTGTAGGAAATTATGCACGTATTTTCTATCAAAATAAAAAACCTTTGCTACATAGGTCCTTAAATTATTTAGAAGAAAGGTTGCCTGCAACACATTTTTTTAGGGCGGGTAGACAACATATTATCAATATTCATTTTATAAAAAATATTGAATCTTTCTTCAACAATACACTGCAGGTTGAAATGTTTAATGGTATTAAGATTGATGTAAGCCAAAGGCAATCTGTAAAGTTTAAAGAATTGATGGGAATATAAAATTATTCCCTTTTTTTCAATCGTTCATCTCCAGTTTTCCGCACTAATGTAATACTGCTTTTTTACGTGAAGTTATGTTTTGAGATTTGTTCTATCAAGCAAATGACTAATTAAAATGAAGCTAATTAAGTTAAAAGTTAATACTACAAGTGTAATTTTCTTCTCAGCACTTTTTGTATTGATTATCTGTTTTTATGGTAATAAAAAAACAGATTTTGTAGAAGTGTTTTCTCAATCAACTCAATCCGTTATTACTAATAAAAACAATAGCTCAAGTAAAACAGATTTTGAAATGATTTTCCCACTAATAAAATTAAAATAGTATGCAAAATTTGCACTGGAAGAAAGTAGATAATACTCATTTTTTATGCGGCGAAAACGAAACTTTATTAACGCTACAGATCAATACAAATGGCAATTCTAGCTTTAAAATAAATTCTAAAGAATATACAATATCTAAAAAAGGCTTTTGGAATCCGGTAATACATATTGATGCAGAAAATACACATATTCTTACATTAACTCATAGTCTTTGGGGTAATAGTGGTAGAGTTGTTTTTTATGATGGCAAAACATATACAAGTTACTTTAAAACTGGTAGCCATTTTAAGTATAGTTTTTTAAATAACGACAGAGAAATTTTATCATATAACAACATTTTTGTTGATAAAAAAAGTTATCTACAATTTCAAATTATAGAAGCATTATTAGATGCTGATAAGTTATTAATTCTTGCTGCACTAGGTATGAAAGTATTTTCAACATATAGCAAAGAAATTAGTGGTGATGATGGTACGTTTTTTCTTTTAACTATTGCATAACCTATTTAAACAAACAATATGAAACCTATTATTTTAACAATTATTTTTTCTGCTATTTTATTATTTTCTTTTTCTCAAACAAACACAATTAATTGGCAAAAACAAAACACGGTTGCTTATCCAGGTAAGCAAGATGATATATGTTTTGTAGATGAAAACAATGGTTGGTATTGCAATGGACAGGGTAAAATTTATCGTACTAATAATGCTGGCACAACTTGGGAAAAAGTATATGAAAAACCAGGGACATTTTTTAGATGTATTGCATTTATTGATACACTAAAAGGTTTTGTGGGAAATGTTGGAACCGATTATTTTCCTAATGTAAAGGACACTATTCCATTGTATCAAACA
This sequence comes from Chitinophagaceae bacterium, assembly GCA_049241265.1. GTDB lineage: Bacteria > Bacteroidota > Bacteroidia > Chitinophagales > Chitinophagaceae > CAIVPM01. The sequence continues at coordinate 23,938 of JBMLRA010000314.1, read as the reverse complement.
GAGGATGGAGGCAAAACTTGGTTGCCAGTTAATTATACCGGTAATTATGTGAAAGGTTTGTGTGCCTTAGATATTGTAAAAGAACAATTTATTAATCACGGCAACATCGATTATAAATATCATATTTATGGAGTGGGGCGTGTTGGTACTCCTGCTAACATAATGGTGTCTCACGATGCTGGTAAAACATTTACTTCAGTTAGTATGAATAATGATTGCAAAATGTTGTTTGATATTAAAATGTTTAATACAAAAGAAGGCTTTGTTTGTGCAGCCAATAATGAAGATATTTCACAGTCGAATGCTTTAATTTTATACACTAAAGATGGTGGTAAAACTTGGGAGAAGCAATATCAATCTACAAGACCATTTGAAACTACTTGGAAGATATCTTTCCCAAGCAGAAAGGTAGGTTATGTTACTATTCAATCATATAATCCTGATACTACAGTAAATCAGCAACATATTGCTAAAACAATTGATGGTGGTATAACTTGGACAGAAATTAATTTATGTGAAGATGGAAAAGCCCGTGAATTTGGTGTTGGCTTTATTGATGAAAATAACGGTTTTGTTGGTACAACAAATAGTGGATATGAAACTAATAATGGTGGTTTAACTTGGACAAAAACAAATATTGGACGAGCAGCAAATAAAATACGTGTATACAATTTTAGTAAGTCTGTAGTAAGCCTTTATGCAATAGGTGTTAATGTATATAAAGGTATTGTTAATAAATAGAATTTAAAAAATAACCAATACTTGAATTAGAATTTTTACAGAGATTTAATTAAGATACCATTCTTAGCAAAAACCAATCGCTCAATTATTTTTTTTATTCAGCGATTTTTTTTATCACTTTCTTCTGTTGAATTTTTATAAGCGTATTGTGATTTATATTCTGTATAATAGTTTGTAGTAATTAATTATCAATACTTTCTAGCCATTTTTTAGCAACATTAATATGCTGTTCTTGCTTTGCTTCATCCATTTTATCAAACAAGTTAATTAGCATACCAATTCTAGGATTTGATAAGAAAAACTGTCTTTGTTTGTTCATAAAATGCCAAAATAATCCATCCCATATATGGCACCATTCTCCTTTTTTGTAATTACTCATTTTTAAAACGTAGCTGCTGCCACTTATGTATGGTTTGGTTGCCATCAAGCCTCCATCTGCAAACTGACTCATTCCATAAACATTGGTTACCATTACCCAATCATAGGCATCAATAAATAGTTCCATAAACCATTTATATACTTCATTAGGATCAAACTCGCATAGCAACATAAAATTGCCCAGTATCATTAATCTTTCAATGTGATGGCAGTAACCTGTTTCAAGTACTTTTTTAATGGTTGTATCTATTGGTTCAATCCCTGTGGTTCCATTATAGAATGATGTGGGTATTTTCCTTTTAAAATTCCAGTAATTAGTGGTCCTTTCAGTGGAGCCTTTGTATAGATATACACCACGAATAAATTCTCTCCAACCAATAATTTGACGAATAAATCCTTCTAAAGAATTGAGCGAAATGTTATTTAAACTTGCATAATCCACGGCTTCATTAATTATTTGTGTAGGAGTTATTAAGCCCACGTTTAACATAGGTGTTAAAACGCTGTGATGCAATATGATTTCTTTATCAACAATAGCATCTTCATATTCACCAAATTCATTGAAACGCTTTTGTAGAAACTGTTTTAGCCAATCTATACTTTCTTGATAGGTAGTGGGGTAAATGAATTTGCTTGATATGTTGCCATAATTGTTTCCATATGTTTTTTGGGTGTATGCAATGGCTTCTTTATAAAAATTATTTATTTGTGGGAATTGAATTGTTGGAGCAACTTTTTGTTTGGGATATTTTAATCTGTTGTCTGCATCGTAACTCCACTTTCCACCAATAGGTTTTTTATTTTCATCAATTAGTAAGTCTAATTTTTTTCGTTGTTGAATGTAAAAGTCAGTTTGAAAATATTTTGCTTTGTTTTCAAAATAGTTTTTTAAATCATTTGTTGTGTTGATAAATAGTGGACTTTCGTGTTTTACGAGTTTTAAATTACAAGTATTACAAGTGCTGGTTATTCTTCTATCAAGCCAATCATCACAAGCATCGTAATAGCTTATTTGCTTAATGTTTTCTTTGGCAAAATGCTTTATGAGTAAGCGAATATCATTATTTTCATTACTAGCTTCTATGTAGTTTACTTGAATATGATTTTCTTTTAAGTAACCTTCATAAAACTTCATACTAGCTCTATGAAAAACTATTTTTTGTTTGTGAAATTTATATTGATTAAAAAATAAATATTCTTCAATTAAGTAAACCTCATTTACTGTTTTAATATGTTCAATGTTTTGAAAAAGCTGATGTGGAAATATAATGAAAGCTGTTTTGTTGCTCATTTACTATTTTTTTGATTTATTCATTCTACACTTATCGCTGCAATATTTTACTTCGTCCCAAACCTTCTCCCATTTTTTTCTCCAACTGAAAGGCTTGTTACATACTATGCAAATTTTGCTTGGTAAATGCTGTTTTTTTATCTGCTTCATTTTTATAATTCTTTGGTCGGAGCATCTTTTTTTGCATAGCTTAATCTGGCTATTCTATTAGTGGTGTGGTAACTATCTAATCCACTGCAAGTAACTGTTTCAGCTTTTTCAAGGTCTAAAAAACCATCGCTAGATATTAGTTCTTTCGGTGCAATTATTTTAACAATTTTGCCTATAATAATGTAGGTGCCGTTTAAATCAATATCTATTTTTTGTACTAGTTCGCAAGCAAATTTTATGGAGCTTTGTTGCACAAAAGGGGCAGTGATATCTTCAAAAAATTCTGGCGTTAATCCTACTTCATTAAACTCACTCATTCCATCATCATATTTTGCACTGCACTGATGTGCTTGTTTAATAAAGCTGGGTAACACTTGATTGATGGTATAGCTTTTTGTTGCCATAATGTTGCCTAGTGTATTTTGTTTCTCTTCATTGGGTCTTATAACAATACCACATAGTGCTGGATTAGCACCCAAATGAAATAGGCTGCTGAATACTGCTACATTATCGTTACTTAAAATACTTCTTGTGCCAATAAGAACTAAACTTTTAAAGCCTCCTAAAGAGTTTATTAAGTTAGCCCTGTACCTTGTTTCTAGGTTGGTGATGTCGTTATTATTGAGTGTCATATGTTTATTTTACTATTTTATTTATTTTCCAATCTATACTTACATTAGAGCCTACAGCATTGTAAACACTAAATGGTTCTTGGTGGTTTAAAAATTCAAAACTATCGCCATATAAATTTTTGAAATTACAAATCACTTTGGCACTTTTAAGTTTATTGGTTTGCCAATTAGGGTGATTGACCTTGTACTCCCAAGTTTCTGTTGCTGAAACTTTTGTAAAGCCATAGTAATGTTCGTAGATAAACTCTTCTAAACTATTGGGCTTAATATAATTTTGCTCGGTTGAAAATGCTGCATCAATTGCGTATATCTCTGATTGCCGTTGCCAAGTATATTTTATGTTTTTTGTTTGATCTTTTATAGCAATAATGCTTGACATTTTAGCTGTAGTATAATGCTCCTTGTATAATTTATTGGCCAACAGTGAAACAATTTTGTGAGGCACAATTTCACTAATAAAAACCACGCCACGCTTTACTTTATTATCTGCTTTTCGTTGTACATAAAATCTTAAATTCACCTCATCGAAGCTGCCAAACAAAGGAATGGGAACTCCTGCAATTTTTGAATTGGCGAATTTAAAACCAACTAAACTTATAAATGGTTGGTCGTTATAAAAATCTAGTTCAACACCATAAGGTAGGTAAGGTAGTAGTAAATTTTTATCAACAACATAATTTACCATTATGATATTTTGCCAATCAGCTCTAAGAAATGTTGTCATTTTTATTTGTTCTTCTGGTGTGGGTATATAAAATCTTTCTACTTTCTTCTTTTACCAATTCATTCTTTCTATGCCCCCATATCTTTTCTCTTGCAAATTTTCCAGCAAGCTCAATGTTAATAATAGGTTCAGGATAATTACTGCCTATAATAACATTGCATAACTGTTGTTCAAGCAAAGTCATTTTGTGTGGTTCGTGTATAAATTGTTCAGGAACATTTTTTAATTGTGGTAGCCATTGTTTAATAAAAATTCCATTGGGATCGTGGTCTTTACTTTGCTTAACTGGATTATAAATTCTGATAGTGTTGATACCTGTAGTTCCTGCCTGCATTTGAAATTGAGGATAATGTATGCCGGGTTCATAATCTAAAAATAGTTGTGCTAAATGATAAGTAGCTTGTCGCCAATCCTGATACAAATGATGACAAAAAAAGCTTACTAACATTGCTCTCATTCTAAAATTAATCCAGCCAGTTTGTTGCAAACATTTCATACACGCATCAACCAATGGAAAACCTGTGCAACCATTTTTCCAAGCACCAATTAATTTTTCGTTTTGTGTGTGTTCTAATGTCTCATAGCCAGCATTAATGCAATGGGTTTCATAGCTACAAGCTACTTCAAATTTTTGTATAAAATGACAATGCCACTTTAAACGTGTTAGAAAATTTTTGAATGCGAATTTGTTGTTCAAATTTTTTAAATTTTGTTGAACTACAGTATAGGCTTGCTTTATGCTTATGTTGCCCCAACTTAAATATGGAGAAATTCTACCACAACTTATTCTACTTTCCAAAGGTTTACTAATGTGTTTGCTATAGTTCTTTCCTCTGTCTTCTATAAAAGAGTATAGATATTTAAAAGCATAATCTTCGCCAGCTGGCTGAAATGTTGAAGGATATTTTTCTAGCTTTTTTTTAAACCCCTCTTTAATTTCGTAATTATTCTCAACGTGTGCAGTTTGTCTTTTTGTATATGTGTTAATTACAATAGGTGTGTGCATTGTTGTGTACCAATCTTTATCCCAGCTTTGCCTATTTTTTATGCCTCTTATAATACCATCTCTTTGAAACTGTTGCCATTTTATATTATTGGATTTGCAGAAAGTTGCAACAGATTTGTCTCTTTCATAAGTGATTTTAATACCACTTTCTTGATAACTGAAGAGATGAATTATTTGATACTGATTTTTTATTAATTCAAAAACCTCAATAGCCTCGGCATTAAACATAATCACTTGTTTGCCACATATACTCAATTTTTTATTTAGTTGCAGTATAGAGTGATATTGAAACTGTAAATGTCGTAGACTAGTATCTGGGTACTTTATAATCGATGGCTCTAACAGATAAATGATGATATAAGGTAAATTGCTTTGTTCGGCTATATGCAGTGGCAAGTGATCTTGTGAGCGAATATCTCTTTTAAGCCAAACAATATTTATCTCTTGTTTATCCATTGAATATGTTTTTAGAGATTGCTTTTTAAATGCTTTTCGCATTTTTTCCAATAACTAAAAAAAGATGGATAATAACCAGTTACTTGCTCAAACATCCAATCACGCTTATGTTCAACTCCTTTGTAATGACTGTTGGTAGGATGTTCTTTGAAATGTATGTTATTTAATCTAAGCTCATCAAATAACTCAGCAAATTCACCAACATAAATTTGAATGTTGTTTATATTCTTTGATAAATCAATGATAAAATCAATTGTTTTTTGACAAACAGGGTATTGCTTGAAGAAGCTAGGTTCTAAGAGTAGTACTCTATTGGCATGTATTTCTTTTAACCAATTACAATCAAGATTATAAAAGTTGTAAACACAAATTGGTAGGTTGTTATCTATAACACAAGCATTTGTTGTAGGAAGATTTGTTTCAAAATAGCAATCTGTGTATTCATTTAATATATTAGGAATATCAATATCAGCAAAGTTTTCGTAAGATACATCCAAGAAAGTTCCTGATTGATTTGTGTAAGCGTACTTATTAATATTTTCTTGGTTTGCATAATATTTTTTACTGCTAAAGCTACCTGCAACCCACTGCCAGCTTAATGCATTGCTTGCCCAGTCTGCATCTAGCAAATAATAGTACATCCATTTTGCTGGTATTAGCCAATGACTTTTTGCAATATTGCAGCAAATACTTGATACATACATTCTATTATGATTGTGCATATATCCTGTTTCCATCAAGTTATTAATAGCTATATCAATAGCTTTTACTTGCGTATTAGCATTAATAATATTTTTTGATATTTTATGGTTTGAAACTTGAGGTTGGGCTTGCTTTATGTCTTTATTGATATCATCTTTTAAAGCTATCCAAACTTGTTGAAAATAATCTCTCCAAGCTAGCTCTTTTAAGAAACTTTCAATTTCATAAGGTTTGTAACCTTTAGCTAGAACTCTTGCTGCTACTTGCTTTGTAGAGATAATGCCTCTTGAAATATAGGGCGATAATTTTGTAACATCACCATTAATATAGTTTCTTGTTTTGCCATATTTAATAGGATTGATGTTTTCAATGATTTCAATAATTTCATTGTATTGGGTTACAAACATTATCGTTTTGAAATTTTATTGTGTGTAATATTTCTTTGTAAACTGCATTTGAACCTTGTGATGTTTTGATTTCGTTTTATTAAATGCTTTTGGCTTACCCCTTCATTCACTCTTTTCCTCCACAAGTTAAAACTGCTTCTTTTCAGTTCTTTTCGCATTAATACAATAACATCTTTCTCAGCTAATCCAAACTGGTACAATATGGCTTCAAAAGGTGTTCTATCTTCCCACGCCATTTCAATAACTCTATCAATATCTACTAAATTCATTTTCTATTTATAAATACCAAATCTTTTTTCCAAGGCTACAGTTCTAAAGTCAAAAATATTTTTGAGTTGTTGTTTTATTACAATGCTATTTGCAATTGCACCTATAAAACCAAAAGGTGGAATGTAAGTAACAATATCTGTCATTAAAACGCCACCATCAATAGCTTCAATTTTGTGTTGATGATGCCAAAGTTTATAAGGTCCTACACGTTGTTCATCAACAAAGTATTCATTCATTTTTACGTGCGTAATTTCTGTCATCCATTTCATTGGTATGCCAAGCAAAGGTTTAACAATGTATGTAATAATCATTCCAGCATACATTTTATTGCTACCACTTTTACTAGTTACTTTAAAGTCTAAGTGTGCAGGTGTTATTTCTTTTAAATTATTAGGGCTACTAATAAAATCCCACACTGTATCAATACTTGCAGGAATTTTTTGTGTTTGGGAAAATTGATAGAACATATTTAGAAAATGTTTTATTATGATTAAAGGGAAATATTATTATCTAACACTACTCATTCCTCCATCTATGTGAAAAATTTGACCTGTTACCCAGCTACTTTCTTGACTTAATAAATACATAACAGCATTGGCAATATCATCGGCAGTTCCTACTTTTTTTAGAGGATGACGCTGTGCATTAGCTTCAACTTTTTCTGGGGTATTTAGAATAGTATTTGAAAGTGGTGTTTGCGTTATAGAAGGAGCAATACAATTAACTCTAATGTTGGGTGCAAACTCGGCAGCTAAAGCTTTGGTTAATCCCTCAATTGCTCCTTTGCTAGTGCTAACAATGCTATGAAAATTAAAGCCCATTTGAACAGCAACTGTACTAAATAAAACGATACTTGCACTATTACTGTTTTTTAACTTAGGTAAACAAGCTTGTATAGTTTTTATTGCACCAGTAACCTGTAATTTAAAGTCGTTGATAAAGTCATCTTCTTTTATTCTTGCAAATGGTTTTAAATTAATTGCACCAGGGCAATACACAATTCCATCAAGCGTTTCAGGCAAAAAACTAAGATCAATCGTATCATCTAAAACATTCAAATATTGAGATGTGATATTATCATTTTGTGTTGTTGGTGGATGCTGGTAGTAAGTACCAAAAACCCTATTGTTAGTTGCTAATTTTTTACTTGAGGCTTCGCCTATTCCAGAGCTATTACCAATGATCAGATAATTTTTCATACTTATTTACTTTGTTAGTATATATTTTTCTGTGGGTTTATTTTTTAGTGAATTTTGAAATAAATTGTGGTAATAGTATTTTAAACCACTCAGTATATGAATTAGCATTCACTTGTATTTCATTTTCAATTTCCGTGATGTTGATATATTTGTAATCGTCTGTTTCGTCCCTGTTTAATACAGGTAATTTGTCTGTAACACCAAAATAAACATAATCCAGTTCGTTTTCAATCATTCCGTTTTCAAGCGTTACTTTATAAATGAACTTGAAAGCGAATTCCAATTCTAATTCAATGCCCATTTCTTGCTGCAAACGTCTTTCTGCTGCTTTAATGGGTGGTTCATTTAGATATGGATGTGTGCAAGCAGCATTGGTCCATAAGCTAGCTGAATGATATTTTGTAGTTGCTCTGCGTTGTAGTAACATTTCGTTTTTACTATTCAATATAACCACAGAAACTGCCCTATGAAGCAATCCTTTTTGGTGAGCTTCATTTTTATCTAGCGTTCCTAATACTTCGTCAAGCTCATTTACTAACACTACTTCTTGTGTCATAAAGGTTTTTATATAAGGTTGAAATAATGTCGTAAATATGTTTTGATGAGTAAAATATATTTCATCGAATCGGATATTCTTATCCTTTGTTTTATTAACACAGCGGGTGGTGTTGCTTTTATTTTATTGAATAAGCTGTAGTAGTAGGTGTATGCTATATAAACACCAGCCCTTGCCCCAAATGGTAGTTTTTTAATACCATTTAAACCATTTTTAAAATCAACTTCAATATCTGCTTCTATTTCTATTTTTTGCTGATTGGTCATTTTCATAATATCAACATCTGGAAAATAACTTCTGCCAAGCTGTTCGTAATCTGCACTGATATCCCTTAAAAAATTTATTTTTTGAAATGCAGAGCCCAACTTCATTGCAGCAGGTTTTAATTGTTCATACAGTGCTTCGTTTTGTTGACAAAACACTTTCAAACACATCAAACCAACTACTTCTGCAGACCCTAAAATATACTCATCGTAACTAGCTTTACTATGTTCTATTTTAGTTAAGTCAATCTCCATACTCTTAAAAAAAGGGTCAATCAAATCAACTCCAATTTTATATTGATTAACTACTTGTTGAAATGAATGCAGCACAGGATTTAAGCTAATACCTTGTTCTATGGCATTGTATGTGCTTAGTTTAAATTCAGCTAAAAGTTTTTCTTTATTATGCTGATGAAAAGTATCTACAATTTCATCAGCGATTCTTACAAATCCATAAATAGAGTAAATTGGTTGATGAAATTTTTTATTCATCATTTTAATACCTAGTGTAAACGAGGTGCTGTATTTGTGAGTAATCAACCTGCTTGTAGTGTTACTTACGTCATCATATAATTCCAAGTTACTCATCATTATAATTGAACCATTTTAGTTTCTGTTTGTTTATGAAACGAATTGCAAGATTAGATATTTTGTTTAACAATAGCAAACAAAAGTTAAACAAAATATTTATTTAAGTGCACTAATTGTATGTTTAAAATTTTCAATATTTGCTACAAAAGAAATATCAGTGTTATTTGTATTCGATTTTATGTTTTCATAATTTCCAGAGATAAAAAAACGATGGTGTTTCTTTTGATTTGCAGTGTTAATTAAATCATCAGAAACACTATTAGTCAACGGAAATGTTATATGTGTGAATACGTTGCATTTTGGGAATTGCTTTATTGTTTCAAGTAAGCAATCTGCAGGTACATTCTGACCAAGATAAACTACTTTAAATCCAAAACTTTTAAGTAAATAGTTCGTCATTAGTAAAGCCATTTCATGGTATTCATTTGCGGGCAGAAATAAAATGAAAATACTATTTTTTCTTATAGAAAATGTCTGATGATTTGCTGCACTTATAAGTTTATTTCGAATTAGACTACAAATAAAATGCTCGTGTGCAGGGTTAATTTTATTAGCCCCCCATAAGATTCCTACTCTATTTAAAAAAGGATAGATGAGTTGGATAATAGTTTGTTCGAATCCAATTTTAATGAGCGAGGTAGTAAATACTTTGTCAAATTTTTCTTCATTAAATTCTATCATTGAATGAATGAAATTAGCTATTTCGTCTTCATTAGAAAAGTCTTCTGTATTAGTGCTGTGGTGGTTATTGATTTCAGAAATTAGTTGCAAATCTGTAAGACTTGCAATTTTAGAAATTTTAAAGCCTTTTGAAACAAGAAAACTAACATTTAATAATTTTTTTAACTCAATATCGTTGTAAGTTCTAATGTTTGTATCACTTCTTTTGGGTTTAATCAGGTTGTAACGCTGTTCCCAAATACGTATAGTATGTGGTTTTATTCCTGATAAATGTGCTAAATCTTGAATGGAGTAGTCTGCCAATTTGTTTAACTATTTTAAACAAATGTAAAACAAAAACATATTCAAGGAGGTACAAACATTTTTTGTAGCTATTCTGCTAATTCATTAACCTTATTGATACAAATAATCTCTTATCGGGTTATTAATAAATTGCAAAGGCAATTGATTATATATCATTCCATTTTTAATGTTAATAATGCTCAACGCTTCATATTACTAAGTATACTAAATACATAAAAAAAGCCCCGCTGTAAGCGAGGCTTTTTTTATGTAAATTATGCTTTTAAACTTTAGCATCTTGTTGTTTACCTAATGGCTTGCCTTTTGCAAAGTCAACTAAGATAGGTGCAGCAACAAATATTGATGAATAAGTACCTGTAATAACACCCACAAGCATTGCAAATGCAAAACCTTTTGTAACCTCACCACCAAAAATGAATAATATTAAGATGGTTAAGAATACAGTCAATGATGTCATTACTGTACGACTTAGTGTTTGATTAATAGCTTTATTAATTGTTTCTTCTTTTGATAGATTAGGATATAAGCGAGAATCTTCACGAATTCTATCATATACAATTACCGTATCGTTCATAGAGAAACCAATTACAGTTAGTATTGCAGCAATAAAATGTTGGTCAATTTCTAATGGGAAAGGAACAATTGTTCTGCAGAACGAGAATACAGCTAATGTTACTAATACGTCGTGTAGTAAAGCTACAATAGTACCAACACTATATCTCCAGTCTCTAAAACGGATGAAAATATAGAAACAAATAATAATAATAGCGATGATACCAGCTTGTACAGCACCAGCTTTTAAGTCAGATGAGATACTTGGTAACACCGTTTGCGAACTTTCTTTATACTCTTTAGAGAATTTTGCAAAACTTGTATTCGCAGGAATGTGTTTTGATAATCCTGTAAATAATGCTTGTTCTACAGTAGCATCAACATTATTACCAGCTTCCTTTATTTTATAAGCAGTAGTAATGTTTAGTTTTTTTCCATCTGTACCAATTGTTTTAACAATAGGTGCAACCCCGTCAAATGCTGCTTTTAAATCATCTCTTACTACATCAGCAGAAATTGTTTTTTCAAATTTAACTGTGTAACTTCTACCTCCTGCAAATTCAACTCCTTGATCGAAACCATTAAATAAAGAGCCTACTCCTAAAATTAATACTACAACAGAAATACCATAAGCCACTTTTCTGTATTCGATAAATTTGAACGAAGCGTGTTTAAAAATTTTCTTCGACATAGCAGTGAAATACTCAAAATGACGTCCTTTTTTATCATCTGCATAAATATCTGTAATTAATCTTGAAACTAAAATACCACAAAATAAGCTTAAAGCAATACCCAACATTTGTGTTGTAGCAAATCCTAATACAGGACCTAAACCAAATGTGAATAGAATTGCAGCAGTTAAAAAGCTAGTAACGTGAGCATCTAAAATTGGAGGTAATGAACGTTTATAACCATCGCTTACAGCCAAAGTGTAACTTTTGCCTAAGTTTAATTCTTCTTTAATTCTCTCAAATATAATTACGTTGGTATCTACTGCCATACCAATGGTAAGTACTAAACCTGCAATACCAGCAGATGTTAGTGAAAATCCACCTGGTAAACAAACTAAAACACCAACTGTAAAGATTAAGTTTAATATTAATGCAATGTTAGCAACCCAACCAGCGGTATTGTAATATAGTAACATTAATAAGAAAATAACTGCGAATGCAATTCCAAAACTCATTAAACCACCATGAATAGCTTCTGCACCTAATGTTGCACCTACTTGTTGAAATTGAACAATTTTAGCAGGAGCAGGTAATTTACCACTCTCTAAGATTCCAGATAAATCTTGAGCTTCTTTTTGAGAGAAACTACCAGTAATTTGAGAACGTCCTTCTTTAATTGGGTTTAAGATATTTGGAGCTGAATAAACTGTATTATCTAACACAATAGCTATTGGTTTACCTACATTTCTTTCTGTCATTTTACCCCAAATAGTTGTACCAACAGCATCCATTTCCATTGATACTACAACTTCACCACTTTGACCATAATCTGCTCTAGCACCAGTTATGTGGTCTCCTTCTAACTCAGCTTGGTCGTTATCTAAAGTTTTAATTGCATAAAGAGATAAGAAATTTACATCTTTACCATCTTTATCTTTCTCTAATTTACCGTACATAAATGCTGCATTAGCAGGGAACTTAGATTTAACAACTTCCAATCTTAAATACTCATTCACTGCAGCAGTATCTTTAATAGCTACATAGCCCAAATTAGAAGGCCATTTTTGAGTTCCTTTATCATCATAAGGTTGCACAAATTGAACAACTCTTAATAAAGGGTTCATTTTTGTGCTGTCAACTTTTTTTGCAACATTTACAGTGCTTTTAGCTATTGATGAATCCGCTTTTTTCGTTGTATCAGCAACTACATCTGTACTAATTCCAGCTTGATAGTCTTCTAAAGCTTTGTCAGCAGCACGAATTGCATCAGCTACATCAATAACTCTGTAACACTCAAAAAACTGAAGGTTAGCTGTAGATTGAAGATAGCTTCTAACTCTTTCAGGGTCTTTTGCACCAGCTAATTCAATTGTAATTCTACTTTTTCTCTCATCAGAATTAATAGATGGAGATGATACACCAAACTTGTCTATACGATTACGAATAATGTTGGTAACATTTTTAAAAGCATCTTCTGCCTTTTCTTTTAAATAGCTTCTTACTTCTGGCTCACTAGAAGAGAATTTAATTTTACCATTACTTTTATTAATGAAGAAGTTTGCTAGGTTACCAATTGAATTAGTTTTCTTGTACTCATCAACAAATAAAGTAGCTAAATCCGCTTCACCATTTGATTTTTGTGCAATTGCAGCTTGTAGTGCATTATTAAAAGCAGCATCTTTAGTGTTATCAGCAAGCGATAAAATTAATTTTTCCATACTTACTTCCATAGTAACACTCATACCACCTTGTAAATCTAAGCCTAATGCTAATTCTTGGTCTTTTGCTGTACGATAAGTTGTAAAGCCAAATGGACCAACTTTACTTGATTTTGTACTGTCTAAAAGCTTTGCAAGCTTGTTCTCAAATACAATTTCAAGGCTATCTTCATAAGCTTTCCTTAAGTTAGAGTCTGCTGCATTTGGATATTTTTCTGATGGTTTAGCGAAACTTCTACTAACCCAATTTTTTGCTTTAGCTTCCATATCACTTTCGTGATTGCGAGCCCATAATGTAAACGATAAGTAATATAAGCATATACCCAAAAACAGGACAGCTATAATTCTCACTAAGCCTTTCAGTTGCATAACTAAATGTATTTTAATTTTAGGGTGGCAAAGATAGGGGTTGGACATATATGAAGTTCACCAGTTTCAAACGCCATTTTTCTGGAATTAAATCAATAATACAACAATGTTATATTAGCTTAATTAATTGATTTTCAACATTATTTTTATTTGATTACAAAATATTACCAGCAAAATATGGTCTGTAATTGTGTTTTAACAGGATTAAAGGACGATTTTATTGAAAGAAACGTCTACTAAAAAAGTTAAAAAGCATAAGCATATTACAGGGTTGAGGAAGTTTCGAATTCATCATTTAAATAATTTGCTATCATAACCTGCTTTTCTAAATTATTTGGCATTATAAAATATTTACTTTCCTTTGAAGTTCACATAAATAAAATGGATAAAAATTATTATAAGGAGTACTATAAACTAGAGCGTGAACATTGGTGGTTTATGGCAAGGGGTGAAATCTTGGAAAGTATTATTAAAATAAGTGTTGATGCTAATAAAAGATTGAAGATTTTAAATATTGGTACTGCAACAGGTGGTGGTACTGCAATGCTTGAAAAATTTGGCGATGTTACCTCTATTGAATATGATGAAGACTGCTGTCAGTTTTTAAATGAAGTGCTTCATATTCCTGCACTACAAGGCTCAATAACAGAATTAGATTTTGCAGATAATAGTTTTGATTTGGTTTGTGCTTTTGATGTGATAGAGCACGTTGAGGATGATGCAAAAGCTGCTAGTGAAATGTTGAGAGTTTGTAAAAAAGATGGATTTGTTTTTGCAACAGTGCCTGCGTTTATGCTACTTTGGAGCGAGCACGATGTAATCAATCATCATCATCGTAGGTATAAAATAAATCAGTTTAGAAATTTGTTTAAAGTTGCTGATAGTAATGTCATTTTTAAATCTTACTTTAACTTTTTCTTCTTTATCCCAATTGCTGCTGTGCGAATTTTGTTATGGCCTTTTCAAAAAAATAAGGTAAAGCAAAAAGCTAGTGCAGAAAGTGACTTTGCTAGATTTAACATAGGATTTTTAAATAAGTTGTTTTATAAAATATTTTTAATTGAAAAATCTTTGTTGAAAATATTGCGTTTTCCTTTTGGTGTTTCTATTACATTAATGGTAAAAAAATAATATTACTTACATTAAACCCTTATTCATTCTAAAAAGTACTCATTCAACAAACAAAAATTGGCTTAACATATAACACGAATATTGCACAGATATTTGTGTTATAGGTAATGTACAACCATACAAACACAAAAGAAATGAAAGAAGATATTAAAGCATACAATGATAATCAAACGTTGGAGGACAAAAAAATTTGCGAACAACTAGTTACAATTATTGACGATGAACTTACAGAGGCAGAAAATAAAATCTGGCATTCTCACCCTGTTTGGTTTTTAAATGGCAACCCTATTGTAGGATATAGCAAACAAAAGGCAGGTATAAGACTTATGTTTTGGAGTGGTGCAGACTTTGAAGAAGAAAAATTAAGTGTAAGAGGCGAGAAGTTTAAAGATGCATCTGTTTTCTTCAACAAAATTTCTGACATAAAAAAAACTGATTTGAAGCGATGGCTTAAAAAGTCGCAAGTAATTCAGTGGGACTATAAAAATTTGGTGAAACGAAAAGGGAAATTAGAGAAATTAAACTTATCAAATAATTAATTGCGATGAAAAAAATTCAGTTTAAAGTAAACATTAATGCAGCAGCGAATAAAGTTTATGATATAATGTTGGGAATTAATAAAAAATCAACTTACGAGCAATGGACAGCTTTGTTCAATCCAACTTCTACCTATGAGGGAAACTGGAATAAAGGCAGCAAAATTTTATTTGTTGGTAATGATGCAAATGGAGAGAGGGGAGGTATGGTTTCTGAAATATTTGATAACATCGTTAACCAGTTTATTTCAATTCGCCATTATGGGCTTGTAAAAGTAAATGTAGAGATAACTGAAGGGCCAGAAGTTGAGAAATGGGCAAATGGATTTGAAAACTACACTTTTCTCGAAAATAATGGAGTAACTACAGTAACTGTTGACTTAGATATGAATGAAGATTTTGTGGATTATATGAATGAGACCTATCCTAAAGCTCTTGAGAAATTGAAGGAAATATGTGAGTGTTAGAATAACACGAAAACTCAATTATTACAAAAACATAGGAGCTATGATACTAAACATATGTTTTGTATCAACATTGTTTCACGAATTGAATAATAGTATTTTTAATACTATTGTCATTTAGTTACTAGCCCAATGGAATCTGTATATTATTTTTTAATGGCAATGAACAAACTCAACCAAACTTGCTAAAGCTATAGTTTTACTAGGCTTTTGTGTTTCCATACTTTGTTTATTCTAAAAATCGTATTCTCTTTTCTTTAAATTCATTCTAAGCCCTACATTAAAAATATTTGAATTAAAATCTGCTGCCCCATCTTGCTTAAAATTTCTAATGATATAATCAACATCAATAAAAACATTAGGCAACAATTCATAAGCTGCTGTTGCTTGTGCTATCATACAATTTGCTTTAATACCACTACCAATCTTCCAGCCATAATCGTATGGTCTTGTTGTATATGGTAACATAACATTTGAGCCCATATTAACACCTGCAGAATCTAAACCTTGTGTGTAATAAATTAGTTTACCTTGTAATCGTAATTTAGGAATTGGCTGATATTTAACAATTCCAATTATCTCTTTGAAGTTTGCACCTAAAGGATGAGCTAGTGCTTGATTATAATGTGTGTAGGAACTGTAGTTATCTTTTGATGTATAAACAAATGGGCGAACAATATTTATCTCGCCTTGAATATCTAAATTATTTACTCCAAATAAATCAATTGATTTTAAACCAAGCTGCAATGCTTGTTTATTTGCCCACCATCCATTTTTATATTTAACTACTTCGCCAAGTACAAATTCGTTAATGATGATTTGGCTGTAAAGCTGTGTGTTTTTAAATGCGTTTGCTTTAATATTAAATCCAATAGTTGCTTTATCTGGGCTACCAAGTTGATGCCCTAGTGCTACACTAAATATCATTGGGTTTAAATAATTAATGTCGTATCCACTTCTTCTGCCAAACATTATATTTTCAAAAAAGCCAACGTTTAGCCACTTGTTAATTTGTAAATCTAAACAATGGAAAGTCATATATTTTTTTGGATAAATAGTATCACCATAAACACCATCTCTATTAATCATTTGGGCGAATAAGTTGGTGTAATTAAATTTCCAAAACCTAGTATTTACTTTTAAAAAAAGATAATTATTGCTAAAGTCGCTTAATATTAAACTTCTGTATCCATTACCAATAAAAACTTTATCAAAAGCAAATTGCAAGTCAATTCCTTTGGCTGCATTAAACATAATGCCTCCTTTTACTTCAAAAGCATCAATAGGAGCAGTTGAACCATTTGAAACATCGCCTTTAAAATAACCAAAGCCAGGAACAGCATAGTTTTTAGTGGTGTATTGTCTTACATATAAAGGATTGCGAAGTTGGTTATCAGTTGCATAAGTATAGTATCCAATTCGTTTGCTTACTTGACCCCTCCAATGAGCAATTTCTCTAGAATTATTATACATTTTTGCAGTTGAGTTATTATCTTTCCCAAACTGAAAATTGTACATTAAATGAGAATAGAAAGAAAAGTCACCACGTTTTACTCCAAAATAAAATGGATTTGTTAAATGTTCTTTACTCCATAAATTTTTAAATTTTAGTGATGTATCTCCAAGTCCTTTTCTCCAATCGAAATTATCTTTAAGCAACATATCTAAATTATACTTATCAACTTTTGATAATTTCAAAGAACCTGCTTTACTCAAACTGTCAATATATTCTAGTCTTTGTGTAATTACTTTCCTATCATAAGGCTTTACAGTGCTAAAATTTAAAACAGAGTCTTTTCTAAGTTTAATTTCAAGCCTGTCAAGCATATCATATTGTCGAGAACCTAATTCAATAAAATCTGCTTGAGCAAAAATTAGTTGAACAAAAAATA
This sequence comes from Chitinophagaceae bacterium, assembly GCA_049241265.1. Classification (GTDB taxonomy): domain Bacteria; phylum Bacteroidota; class Bacteroidia; order Chitinophagales; family Chitinophagaceae; genus CAIVPM01. Next base: position 6,255 of record JBMLRA010000314.1, on the reverse strand, counting down.
AACTTAGCAAAAAGGAAAATATTTTCTTCATATTTGATTGTTAAAAAAATCAAAAATAGGATACAATGAGAACTTACCTAATAAAAAACGCTACTGTAATAAACGAAGGAAAATCAATTGTGGCAGATATATTAATAAGAGATAAAAGAATTGAAAAGATTGATAGTAGCATTAATGTAAAGTATAGTGTTGATGAAATAAATGCTGATGACTTGTATTTATTGCCAGGTGTTATTGACGATCAAGTGCATTTTCGTGAACCAGGATTAACGCATAAAGCAACTATTTATACTGAAGCAAAAGCAGCAGTTGCAGGTGGTGTAACAAGTTTTATGGAAATGCCAAACACAAACCCTCCAGCGTTTACACAAGAATTGTTGGAAGATAAATACAATATTGCCTCAAAAAATTCATTAGCTAATTACTCGTTTTTTATGGGTACAAGCAATGATAACTATGATGAGATAATGAAAACTAATGAAAGGAAAAATGATGTGTGTGGTGTAAAGATTTTTATGGGTTCATCTACAGGAAATTTATTAGTTGATAATCCTGTTTATTTAGAAAAAATTTTTGCAGGTAGTGAATTATTAATTGCCACTCATTGTGAGGAGGAGGCTTTAATTAAAGCAAATCTTGAAAAACTTCAGGCATCAAATCATCAATTTACAGCTGCATCGCATCCTATTATTCGAGATGAAGATGTTTGTTTTGAATCATCATTAAAAGCCATACAGTTTGCTAATAAATATAATTCAAGGCTACATATTTTACATATTTCAACAGAAAAAGAGCTACAACTTTTTGGTAATATGTTACCATTGAAAGATAAAAGAATTACTTGTGAAGTTTGTGTACATCATTTACATTTTACAAGCGATGATTATGCAATTTTGGGTAATAAAATAAAATGCAATCCTGCAATAAAAACACCACATATTAAACCAAAACTTTGGGAAGCTTTGCTTGATGATAGATTAGATATTATTGCTACAGACCACGCCCCACACACAACAGACGAAAAATTTAGTGATGATTATTTTAAGGCTCACGCTGGTTTGCCTTTGGTGCAACATTCCTTGCAATTAATGTTATATTATGTAAAACAAGGGAAAATACCTATTGAGAAAGTTGTAGAAAAAATGAGTCACGCTGTTGCAACTTGTTTTCGAATTAAAGAAAGAGGATTTATACGCGAAGGATATTTTGCAGACTTGGTTTTAGTTAATTTGAACAAGCCTTACACAGTTTCAAATGATAATATTTTGTATAAATGTGGTTGGAGCCCATTAGAGGGTTTTACAAGCCCTGCTACTATTGAAAAAACTTTTGTAAATGGCAATTTAGTTTATGGAAATAATGTGTTTGATGAATCTGTAAAAGGACAGAGATTAAAGTTTGACAGGAGCTAGGTGTTTGGAATTGGGAATTTGTGTGCCATCAACTTTAATTGCTAACTACTTTGTACTAATTACTATTTTAAAATGCAAATAGACCAAACAACACTCAACGATTTATCAATATTTCAGCAAGACGAAGAGTACTCAGTATTCCATCATTTAAATTTCACACAAACAACCGATGGTAAATTTTATTTAAGACAAATTTTATCTAATCCATTAAAAAATATCAATGAAATTAATGATGTACAAAACGCCATTAAACAGTTAATTGGTATTCACAACCAGTTTCCTAAAACTATTACCAATGGTACGATAATGGTGCTTGAAAGATTTTATGAAACATCCATTAGCAATATACCTCAACCAGCCACTCACATAAATACTTTTTTTTACAAATTATTTTCAACCGCCGATTTTTCATTGATAAAATATTCGGTTCAACATTTTATCAATTTTATTAATGGTTTAAATAAAGTAGCTGCTTTACTTAAGCCTTCTACCAGCAAACTAGTTCAATTCTGGATTGATAAAATTGAGGTTTTGTGTAATAGACCAAAGCTGCAGGAAATGCTTAAAAATATGGGTGAAATTAAAAATACCTCTAACCAAACCATTTTAAATTATGCAGCTTATTTCAGATATCATTTTAAGCAGGATTGTTTAGAACTAATAGAGGTTTTTAGCAAGATAGATGCGTATATGAGTTTAGCTATTGCTTGCCGAAAACATCAACTTGAGTTTCCCCAGTTTGTAGAAAGTAAAGAGCCATTATTAGTTACAAAAAGTTTATTCCATTTACTATTATCAGCACCAACAAGCTACAATATTGAGTTAAAAAAAGACGATAACTTTTTGTTTTTAACAGGTGCAAATATGGCTGGCAAAAGCACTTTTATAAAAGCAACAGGTGTTGCTGTATACCTTGCACACATTGGCATAGGCGTTCCTGCACAGCAAATGAAGCTGAGTTATTTCGATGGGTTGTTAAGCAATATTCATATTGTAGATAATATTTTTAAAAATGAAAGCTATTTCTTTAACGAAGTGCAACGTGTTAAAAACACTGTAGAAAAAGTTGGCGATAATAAAAAATGGTTAATACTCATCGATGAATTATTTAAAGGCACTAATATTCAAGATGCTATGAAGTGCAGCACCACAGTCATTCAAGGTCTGCAAAAAAGAGAGAATGGAGTTTTTATTTTATCCACACATTTATATGAAATTGGAAACGATTTAAAGCAATTTAAAAATATTCAGTTTAAATATTTTGAAACAAAAATTAATAACAAGGAACTTGAATTTAGTTATCAATTAAAGGATGGAATTAGTAATGACAGACTAGGTTATTTGATTTTAGAAAGAGAAGGCGTGGTAGCGTTATTAAAAAATAATACTTAAAAATTATGCAGTTAGCTTTAACTTGGCTGGCTAATTTCAAAAAAAATGAATCTCACACATCTTAGGTCGTTGTTTACAGGTATTACTCTTTTGTTGTTATCTACCAGTGGTTTATGCCAAAAAAGAGTTTGTGGCACAATGCAAGCCATTCAAGAAAAAATGAATAACGACCCAACATACAAAGCTGACTATGAGAAAAAAATTAAAGATTTAAACGCTTATTTGGCAAACAATCCATTGCCTAAAACTTTTGCAAATGGCGATACTGTTGTAATTCCTGTTGTAGTGCATGTTGTGTTGCCCAACCCTAATATTATTACAGATGATAATGTTGATTATTTCATTAATCGTTTGAATTTAGATTACTCAGGGTTTAATCCTGACAGTACCAATGGCTCATCATTTTATGGAGTAAGGGGGCACTCTTTATTACGTTTTGCATTGGCAAGAAGAGATATTAATGGAAATGCCACAACAGGTATTGAAAGAAAAGTTGGAGCAGGAACAATTGGATTATCTGACCCTCAACCCATTAAAACAGCAGCTAGTGGTTTAGCTCCTTGGGATATTACACAATACTATAATTTGTGGGTTGGTGTGGGTAGTGGTGGATTATTAGGTATTGCACCAGAAATTGGTCCTGGAACACAAAGTGGAACTGCTATTGATGGTATTTGTTGTGATTATACAGTATTTGCCAATAACCCTTGTTTCAGCCAGTCTGCTTTTAATTTGGCCAGAACTGCTGTTCACGAAATTGGTCATAATATGGGTCTTTATCACACATTTGATAATGGCTGCTCAGGTATAGATTTTTCGCAACTTTCATCTGTGGGTATGGCATTGCCTGCAAGTTTACTAACTCCAGCAGATGATACACCACCAATTAGTACAAGCACATCAGGATGCCCTACACAAGGCACTGCAAATGGTTGCACGCCTTCAGTACCAGCAATGTTTCAAAATTATATGGACTACACAGATGATGCCTGTTACTCTATGTTTACAAAAGGACAAGTTGCAAGAATGCAATATGTAGTAGAAAATTTTAGACCAGGATATTTAACCACTTTAGGGCATCTTCCACCAAATGGAACTCCAATAAATGAAGCAGCTGCAAATTCAATTGTTAGTCCTGGTGGTAATGAAGTTATTGGATGCAATAGTGTAAATTATCCAATTCCAACTTGTGGAACTGGCGTATTTACCCCGAAGCTTAGAGTTACAAATTTTGGTATTCAAAACTTAAACTCAATAACAGTTTCCTTAAATATGAATGGAGTACTTGTAGCATCTCAAACATTTACTACAAATTTACTAGGTGGTAGAAGTGCAGTATTTTCTTTGCCGAATCAAACGCTTACTAATGGTGTTAATGTATTAAAATTTTATACTTCAAATCCTAATGGTGTGCTTGATAGTATTAATTCAAACGATACATTAACCTTAACCACTAATTTTAGTAATTTACCACCGACCCCAGCAACACTACCTTTAGTTGAAGGGTTTGAGGATGCTACGTTTAACCCTACATCAAATGGTTGGACAGTTGTTAATGGAAATAGTGGCACTACCACTTGGACAAGAGCAACGAATGCTGCTAAAACAGGCTCAGCCTGTGCCACTATGAAAATGTTTGGTTACACAAATACCGGCGATTTCGATTATTTAAAATCTCCATCTATTAATTTTAATAACACTATTGACACAGCCTATATTAGTTTTAATTATGCATATAGACTTAAGAGCAACGCTAACTCATCTAAACGAGATACTTTGTCAGTAGAAATAGCAACTGATTGTGGTGCAACAAACTGGGTATCTATTTGGAAAAAAGCTAGTACAGCTTTGGCTACTAATGCTACTGTTATTGCCACTAATTGGACTGCTGCAGCTGCTGATTGGACTACAACTCCTGTAAAAATATCATTACAAAACTATAAAAACACACCAATTTATGTGGCATTTAAAACACGTAATGGTAATGGTCAAAATATTTACATTGATGATATTAAAATTTATACAGCTCCTAATCCATTACCTTTAAAACTAACATCTTTCAATGTACAACAAAATAGTAAAAATGTTATTTGCAAATGGGAAACAAGCAAAGAAGAAAATATTAAAGATTTTACTGTTGAAAGAAGTTTCAATGGCAGTTCTTTTGAAGCCATTGGCACAGTAAATGCAACTGGAAATAGTACTACTAATTCATATTATCAATTTACCGATGAAAATGCCTATTTACAAAATAGTAAAATAATTTACTACAGGCTAAAAAGCAATGATATTAATGGAAAATTCAATTACAGCAATGTTGTGTTTATTAAAATTGGTGAAAAACAAAATATTCAATTATATCCTAATCCTGCTAAAGATTTAATAACCGTAAACATTCATAATTCATCTAATAGTTCAACAAATAATACCATTCAAATTGTAGATTATTTAGGTAGAATTTTAATGGAGCAAAAGTTGGTTTTAAGCAATGGGTCGCAATCGATAGATTTGGATATTAGCAAACTAAAGAATGGCAATTATATTACTGTAATTAAAAATGAGTTTGAAACAAAAACAATGAAATTCATTAAACTGTAATAATCTAAATTATCTTATAGTAAGGCTGCTCACAAGAGTAGCCTTATTAATTTAGTGCATTTTATTGCTGTTTTAGTGAATTTGTAAAGTGGTTAGCCCTTGCTCTTTTTATATAAATTTACTTCAATTAATGTATGTTTTCCAAAGCCATCTATACTTAAGTTCAAATTATTGGTTTAATTACCAATAAATGATATTTAGGTTGATATTTGCTATAACAAATTCAATTATGTTAGAAGAAATATTATCGTCCGACACCAAAAATATTTTAGGTTTAAAACTGCCAACAGACCCACGCTGGGTTAATTTGGCTGAAATAAGCATTGAAGAAATTTTAACCGACCATGCTTATTGTGAGCAAAAAGCAGCACTCACTTGCATTTCATATATACAACGATATCCTGAAAAAGAATTAATGGTAGAAGAATTGGCACCAATAGTTACTGAAGAATGGGGGCATTTTAGAGCAGTGTTAGCAGAACTTAAAAAACGAGGTTTACAGCTAGGAAAACAACGCAGAGATGAATATGTAAACAAGCTATTAGAATTTCAAAGAAAAGGTGGGCATATTGATGATAGATTTTTAGACCAAATGCTTACTATGGCTTTGGTAGAAGCCAGAAGTTGTGAGCGTTTTAAGCGTTTGAGTGAAGGAATGAATGATGCTTATTTAAGAAAATTTTATAGAAAATTTATGGAAAGTGAAGCAGGGCATTACACCTTATTTATTACGCTAGCAGAACATTATATGCCCAAAGCCAAAGTAAGAAAACGTTGGCAAGAATGGTTAAAATACGAAGCTGAAATGATTCAACAATTAGAAGTAAGAGGCGATAGGGTGCATTAGAAATTT
>JBMLRA010000313.1:0-3251 GCA_049241265.1 Chitinophagaceae bacterium | reverse complement strand
TGCAACACATATACCTTACCTTTTTGTGCATCATCGGTAAATCCTCCAGATTTATCTATATAATAATTTAAATCTTGCCCTTCAACATATACAACTTCTGTAGGAAATAACACCTCACCACTTACTTTAATTTCACGTTTTTGTTTTGGCACATTTATCACATCATCTTCTTGCAAATAAATATTTTCTAGGCTATTGGTATCTGCCAATAACTTCTCTACATCTAACCCAATTTTTACTGTTGGGTTTATATACTCTTGAGAAAGATTTGAGTTTGATGAAGTGTCTTTAATTTGCTGCTTTAATTTTTTAAAGTAAATATCACTTGTATCTTTTAATATATTGGTTTTATTAACACGTGTAATGCTTACCCCTTTTAAAAAGGCTGCATTTGTTAAGCCTCCTGCTCGTTTTAAAACACTACTTACTTTTTCGTTACGAGATGATAATACATAAATTCCTGGAAACAATACTTCACCATCTATTTTAACTTTCACTTGTGCTTTATAGCCTGGTTTAACCCTTATTGTTACTATATCCCAAGGTTTTAGCTTGATATCTTTTCCTTTTAAATCCAAATCTTTTTCGCTATTAATATTTATAACTTGTGCTATTTCGCTTGATTTTGAATCGTATTTATCAAGGTCTAATCTACTAGCAATTTCTATTCTTTCAACAGAAGAGCCATCTGTAAATCCACCTGCTGCAAAAACCAAATCTTTCAAGGTTTGATTTTCAAAATAGGGATAAGTATCTGGTTTGCGAACTTGGCCTTGAATGCTTACTGTGTAATCTTCTTTAAAATCTTTTGATGTGCCTATTATAACCTCATCATTTTTCTTTAGTTCAATGTCTTTTTGTTTGCCTTGTATAATTTCTATTGGGTTAAATGATAACATTTCTTTACTGTAATCATCATTGATTCGCATTACTACACCACGTTGCTTAAATGCTTCATCAGTTAGTCCATCGGCATTTGCAATGAGTTTAGAAACTGTTAATCCGCTTGATAATTCATATTGCCCCTCTCTATAAACAGCTCCTTTTATCTTAACCCTATTTGAATATCTATCTAACACTTTTCCAATTTCAATAATATCTCCATTTGTAGGTTGATAAATATTGTATTCTGCTTTTGTAACGTCTTTTATTTTCTTTTCTCTATCTGTTGTTTGTATAATATGTACTGCTGCTGTGTAAGCACTTGGAGCAAAGCCTCCTGCATATTCAAATATTTTTGCAATAGGTTCTCCATCAATTGCTTCAAATACTGCTGGCTTGTTTATTTCGCCACTTAAAGTAATTTGATTTTTTGCTACAGGAATTCTAATAACATCTCTATCATTTAATCTTACATCGCTTGTTTGGTCTGCATTTAAAAGAAATTTATAGGCATCAAACTTTGTAATTACTTTATTGTTTCTTACCAATTCAATATTTCTTAAAGAGCCTTTCTCTGTTGGTCCACCACTTGCATACAAGGCATTAAACAATGTAGATAAAGAGGATAAAGTAAATGTTCCAACTTTTCTGGCTTCGCCAATAACTGTTACTTTAATACTGCGTATTTTGCCAATGCTTACTTGAATTTGAGACTGCCCACTACCAATACTTGCATAACCACTACGAATCATTTTTTCTCTAATTCTTTTGGCTGCATTTTCAACTGTTAAACCATTAACATTTATTAATCCAACGTTTGGAATGGTGATATTTCCTTCGGGGCTAACTGTTAGTTTTTGATTTACTTCCTGATAGCCATAGATATCAATGTTAATTTCATCATCGGCACCAATAGTATAATTTTTAGGAGTTGGAATTCTTAGGTTGGGTTCAAATGTAATGTTATCGTTATTAAACAAATCACCACCAAAAACATAAGTTGAAAACGTTTTTTCTTTCAGCTTTTTTAGGTCCTTATCGAAACCTGTTGTGTCAGTTTCTCTACCACCTTCAAGTTTGTCTTTTTTTGCTTTTTCGTCAAATTTTTTCTTTAAAGCAGGCGTTACAGAAGTTGCATCTAAACGAGCCATTCTTGCTCTTAATTTCACAATTTCTGTAGCAGGAAAACCACGTTGAATAGCCAATTGCTCGGCTTGACTTTCACTTAGTCCGCTTTGTTGTAGTTGTGCTTTGTATTGCAAAATTTCTTCATCGGTTAGCATATCAACTTTTATTTGCGATATATCTTTCCCTTTCAATAAATCCTGAGCATAAGAGGCCTTAACTGCAAATGAAAGCAGCACAACAAGCACAAAAATTTTGCTTTTAAAAAAACGAATCATAATGTTTTGAAAATTGAGTAACCAACAATTTTTACAAAGGTTCTATACAAGAACACAGCGTAAATTAAATTAAGAGTAGAATTAAACTATATAGCTTTAATTTGGTTTGGAGGTTGGCAAATTTATGGTTTTTTAATAAACAATATCACCTCAAAAATTGTTTAATTTTCCGAATTGGTTTTAAATGAAGTGTAAACCATTTTGGCGTAAGCCCATTTACAACCCAAGCTTTTCTATCGTTAATATTGGCTTTAACACGATTGTTTAAATTTTTGGTACTAGCTCCACCTACTCTAAACAATACCATTACTTTATTGAGATAAGTAGTTTTTAGCTGGTGTTTGTACATAAAACGTAGCATTAGTTCATAGTCTGCAGCACTACCCAATTGCATATTAAACATTCCATATTTTTCGTAAACTTCTTTCCTTACAAAAAAAGTGGGGTGTGGGGGCATCCAACCATAAATAAAGTCTCTTAATTTATAGTTTCCCGAAATCCATTTACGTTTTACTTTGGTTGTATCGTTTTGATGAACAAAATGTAAATCGCCATACAGCAAATCGCAGTTAGTAGTTGCAAATAAATGTGCAACTTGTTCAATAATATCGTTGCTTGCGTAAAAATCATCACTGTTTAAAATACCAATTACATCACCACTTGCTTTGGTAATGCCTTTATTCATTGCATCGTAAATACCTTTATCTTTTTCACTAAAAACAGGCCCATTGTGTTTGCTGTTTTTTACAACTTCAAGTGTATTATCTTTTGATAAACCATCAATAATAAGATGCTCAATATTTTGATATGATTGATTGGCAACACTTGCAATGGTATCAGCCACTGTTGCTGCACTGTTATATGTTGCTGTTATAATAGATATTTTCATTTGTTTTCGATTCTGCTAATGCAGATTTATAAATCCACCACTCTTTTTCTTACTTCTACTGCAGGATTACCAGCATT
>JBMLRA010000312.1:0-2105 GCA_049241265.1 Chitinophagaceae bacterium | reverse complement strand
TTTCAATGGTTTCTTTTTTTGTTTCAAAAGTTACATTAGCAACTTCCCATTGATTCCCTTTTTTTGATTTAGTAACTATTTCAATTGTTGGTAAATTACCAATGTAAACAACTTTAGTTGTTGGCTTATAAGTTGCAAGTTCAGGTTCTGTTAAACAACTAGAAATGTAATTTTGTTGTATTGTTGTTTTAGGAATTTTAAAATCAAACCATTTATTCAACGGATAATCAAAGCAAGTTTTGTGCATATAGTTTAGTAGAGATTTTTTTAAACCAAAGCTAAATCTGTCGTGATCTATACCTGTGTTATCAGCAAATTCAATATCGTTATTTGCAAATGTCCCAATGGCTTCTGAAACTTTTTTAACATTATATTTTTCTGGCTCTAATCCAACAGGGCTGTGTGCTGTCATTGCAAACTGGTGCCAAAAAGCCGATTGTAAAATACCAGCTTCAAACATTTGTCTTACCATTTCAAGACTGTCAATAGTTTCTTGTGCATTTTGAGTAGGAAATCCATACATCAAATATGCGTGAACCATAATACCAGCTTCTGTAAAATGCTTGTTTACTTTAGCTACTTGTTCTACTGTAATTCCTTTTTGTATTAATGCCAGCAGTCTATCACTTGCAACTTCTAACCCTCCACTAACGCCAATGCAACCAGATGCTTTTAATAACAAACATAAATCTCTTGTAAAGCTTTTCTCAAACCTTACATTCGTCCACCAGCTTACAACTAATCTTCTTCTAATGATTTCTAATGCCAAAGCTCTCATTAATGCAGGTGGTGCAGCTTCATCAACAAAATGAAAACCATTATTGCCAGTTTGTGCAATCATTTGTTCCATTCTGTCACAAAGTAAATTGGCTGTAATGGGTTCGTAGATTTTTATGTAATCAAGACTAATATCGCAGAATGTGCATTTGCCCCAATAACAACCGTGAGCCATTGTTAGTTTATTCCATCTTCCATCGCTCCAAAGGCTGTGCATTGGATTGATAATTTCTATAGCATTAATGTACTTATCAAGTTGAAAGTCGCTGTAGTCAGGCGTTCCAACTTCAGCTTGTTTGTAATCTGTACAAGATGTGTTGTTAATGTAAGTTACCTTGTCATCTACTAAAAGAAAAGTTCTTTTTAATTCATCAACAGTTTTTTTTCCATCAATGAAATGCAATAAATTTTCTATGGGGGCTTCTCCATCATCCAATGTTATAAAATCAAAAAACTCAAAAACTCTAGCATCACTCAAGCTTCTTAATTCTGTATTTGCAAAACCACCACCCATTGCAACTTTTGTGTGAGGATAATATTTTTTTATAAACTGACCACAGCGAAAAGCTGCATACAAGTTGCCAGGAAAAGGAACAGAAATGCAAACTAGTTTAGGGTTTATAGTTTGTAGTTGATTGTTTAAAATTTCTAGCAATATTTCATCAACGAATGTTAATTGCTGCTGCAGTGCATTGTACAATTCATCAAAACTATTTGCACTTCTTCCAAGCCTTTCAGCATATCTACTAAATCCAAAATATGGGTCAATACAATCTTTTATAAAATCACTCAAATCCTCTAAATACATTGTTGCTATGTATTTAGCTTTGTCTTGAGTTCCCATTGTTCCAAATGCCCAATTTAAGTCGTTTAATTGTTTGAATCTACTGGCTTCTGGTAAAAAATGTCGGGATGAAATTAAATGTGCAACTGTTGGATTTTTACCTTGTAAAAAAAGAATTACATTATCAATTGTATTAATGTATTCTTCTTTTAATGATAGAATTCTTTGTGTGTTTTCATTTGCTGAAGTAGCATTTGAGAATATCTTTCTTAAACCTTCTTTATTAAATAACTCATTGGTAACCTCGATACCTAAATCTGCTTGATAAGAACTGATATTTTTTGTGTTTAAAAAACCTTTTAAATATGCAGTTGCAGGGTAGGGTGTGTTTAGTTGTGTAAACGGCGGGGTAATTAATAAAACTGTAGCGTTCAAAAATGTTAATTTATAAAGCGAAAATATTCTTTAATAACTAATAACCGAATTTCTTAAAATAAAAAAAGTCTCGACAAAGCGAGACTTTAAATTTTTTATGTCCTTTGGA
>JBMLRA010000311.1:0-2246 GCA_049241265.1 Chitinophagaceae bacterium | reverse complement strand
TGCCAATAACAAAATGATTATTGCCCATCTTAATAGGCTATGTAACCCGAGAATTCCAGTATCGAACATAATTTATTTTTTGTGGTAACAACAAAGTAAAGCTATTTAGCTCAAATCTTATTGTTTGGGTATAATTAACTTTTTATAATCGACAGAATAACCAGAAAAAACTCCTAAAGCTCCATTACTAATATTACCTAACACTTTATTTGGTGTAGAAAATGGATTACCAATTGATTGAATTGCAAATTCCCAAGTATTCCAAAATGTGTAAGTGGCTTTGTCTGTATTACAAAATTTTAAGGTTACGGTATCGCCTCTATGAAAGTAACCTTTATCTTTATCTTCAACAGGATTGTTTCTATCAATACCTTGCTCTATTTGAATACTATAAGTAGTACCATCAATTACCTGATCTTCAAAAGCACTTTTTTCTCCCGGCAAAAAAGCTCCATCATTTATTTGAGTAAAATATCTAATATAATTACCCAACCCTGGTGGATCAGTAAATTTTCCCATTAATAATGCAAGCGAAGTATCTGGATTATTGGGAACAGGTTTCCACCAAAGGCTATCACATTTTTTTGTAAGAAATGGAATGGTGGTTGTAGATGTATATTCTGCACCATTTGAAATAATTTTTAAATCGTATTTTTTGCCTTGCACACCATAAATATTTGTTGCAGGTGTTGCTGCATCATTTGTGTAATAATATAAGCTATAGCCAATACCTAATGGAACTTCCACTTCTTTTAGTTTGCTAGTGATATTTCCATCATTAATTGTTATTATAGCATTGTGTACAAAACTATTAGCCACTATATTAGCGTTGATTGCTGAAAAATAGTTTAGTGACTTAGTAAGTATAATTTGTGGTGCTTTCCCATCTTCAATAATTCCATCCACAACCAAAACATCATTAGTTTGATTAGTTTTGAAATCAATGTCTTTTTCGCAAGAAACAAGCGTTAAGGCAATAACACAAACTGCAAAAAAAATTTTCATAAAGCGAAGATATTGATACTACTGTACTTTCAATTACAGACAACAATTAATTTCATTCGTTCATATTTAAATCTACTTTTTTTTCTTTAAACGTAAAGAAGGGTTTTGTTAGTATTTATTTAAAAGTTCAAATAATCACAAAAAAGATTGAGTAAAATATTAAAAGCTGCAATGAATTGAAAAGAGGGCTAGATTTTCGATAAATAAAATTATTATTGCGAAAATTATTACTGTTGAAAATTTTAATCACTGGCTTTTCTGGCTTTGTTGCAGAATATTTTATTGAATATCTAAATAAAGTAGAAGTAAATTGTAAAGTACTTGGAATTTCTAGAACTGCTCCAAAATTAAACTTAGATAACTTTGCAAATCTTGAAGTTACTGTTAAACAATTAGACTTACTTAACAAAAGTGAAGTAGAAAATGTGATACAAGACTTTAAACCTGAATTTGTTTTGCACTTAGCTTCTGTAAGTAGTGTTGCACAAAGTTGGCAAACACCTTACGATAGTTTTGTAAATAATACAAACATATTTTTAAACATTGTTGAACAGATTAGGATATTAAAACTTCCATGCAGGATTCTATCGGTTGGTAGTAGTGAGGAATATGGTGAGGTTGATGAAAAACATTTACCACTTAGAGAAGAAAGTGAAATTAAAGCTTTAAGCCCTTATGCTGTTGCAAGAATATCGCAAGAAATGCTTAGTAAAATGTATGCTGATGGATACAATATGGATATTATAATGACTCGTTCTTTTAATCATATTGGAGCTAGACAAAAGGACAAATTTGTAATTTCTTCATTTGCAAAACAGTTGGTGCAATTATCAAAAAATCAGAATTCCCCAAAAAAAATTACTGCTGGCAATCTTAATATTGTTAGAGACTTTTTAGATGTTAGAGATGTAGTAAAAGCCTATTACTTATTACTAAAGAAAGGAAAGAAAGGAGAAGTATATAATATTTGCTCTGGTAAAGGAACATTACTTAAAGATATTGTTCAAAAAATGAGTGCTGTATTAGATTTAGAGATTGAGATTGAACTAAATCCTGCATTAGTAAGACCAAACGAAAATAAAAAGATTATTGGGTCGTATGAAAAAATTAATAGTCACTTGGGCTGGGCTCCAAATATTACTATAGAAAACAGTTTAGAAAATATTATTAAGTATTGGCAAGAAGAGTTATCATAAGCACCTCATTGCACTTTGCCATAGAAGTGTTGCAGTATTATCCCA
>JBMLRA010000310.1:0-3059 GCA_049241265.1 Chitinophagaceae bacterium | reverse complement strand
TATGTGTTGTAAAAAATAAATTGTTGCCAATTTTAAGTAATCAAAAAATGAATGCTTACTTAAAGGAAATAGCAGCAATTTGCAATATCAACAAAGAGCTTACTTTTCATATTGCACGCCACACATTTGCTACAACAGTTACTTTAAGTAATGGTATTCCAATTGAATCAGTAAGTAAAATGCTTGGTCATAGCAGCATAAAACAAACCCAACATTATGCAAAAATTTTGGATAGTAAAGTGAGTTTTGATATGGGTATTTTAAGAGAAAAATTCTCTACACCAAAGGCTGTAACGAAAAATGTTTCAATTTTTTAAATTAACCCATACCTTTGCATGGTGAAAAAAATAGTAGCCATATTTTTCTTACTTATTTACAGTCTCACATCTGTTGGGACTACTATACATGCTCATTATTGTATGGGCGAGTATATGGGTTCAAGCCTGTTTCATTCCAAAGAAAATAAATGTGAAAAATGTGGAATGACAAAAGCCAAATCAAAAGGCTGCTGTAAAGATGAACAAAAATATGTTTCACTTAAAAGCGAACACAACCAAACCAAAGTATCTGCTGTTATTACTAATTTCTTTGCAGAAGCACCAGTTCCTTTTTTAATTACTTACAATATTGTTGCAGTTACATATCCTACGACCACTGCAAGCACAATACCTCATCCACCCTCACTAATACATAAGCAAAGACTTCATTTGCTTAACTGCGTTTTTAGAATATAATTTAGTTTAAAAGCTTCTTACTATGCCTCACTAGCGTAGCTCTTTGTTATGCTTATTATTTTTTAAACAAATTATATTTTCAAAAAAATGAAAAAAATATCCCTTGTGGCTATTGCCACATTTAGCATTTTGTCATCTTGCAAAAAAAACGAGACAATGACAATGGAAAAAAACATTACTTACCCTGCTGCCTATGTTGTTAATGGCGAAAGCAGCACCATTTCAGTTATTAATTTAAACACAAATACGGTTACCGATAGTTTCGAGTTAATGAATGGTAGTAGTATGATTATGTACCCCCACCACATTTATCATCATCAAAGTTCAACAATGCACCATTTAGCAGTTGGTGTTCCTGGTATGGATTTAAGTGCAGGACACACAGGTGGAATGGCAGGAATGAAAGGAGCAGTTTTACTTATTGATGCTGTAAAAGGCACAATAATAAAAAATATAGAATTACCTACAATGAACCACAACGCAATTTATTCTACAGATGGTACTGAAATTTGGACAACACAAATGAAAGATGCAGGAATTGTGCTAATTTATGATGCAACATCATTTGTTTTAAAGGATAGTATAAAGGTTGGAGAAGAACCTGCAGAAGTAACATTCAGCTCTGATGGTACTAAAGCTTATGTGTGCAACGGAAAAAGCAATACAGTTTCAATTATTAATCCCATTACAAAAGCAATTATTTCAACAGTTAATGTGGGTACTAACCCAGTAGGTGCTTGGCAATCTTCAATTAATAAAATGTTTGTTGACAATGAAGATGATGGAAGTATTTCTGTTATTGATGTTGTATCAAACATAAATCTTGCAACAATAAATTTAGGCTTTAAACCGGGATATGCTGCTTTTAATTCAAGTGTAAATGAGTTATGGGTAAGCGATGCAACTAACGGAAAAATTGTTTACTACAAAGACATGGGTAGCAATAGTTGGATGAAACATGGTGAATTTGTTTCAGGTTCAGGTGCACATGCCATTGCGTTTACAAATGACGGTTCAACGGCTTATGTCACTAATCAAGGTGCAAACACAGTTTCAGTATTCAAAGTTTCAACTCATTCAAAATTTAAAGACCTGATTGTAGGTAAAAAACCAAATGGTATAGTTCTTAAATACTAAAAAATCAAAAAAAAATATTAAAAAATGAAAAATGTAATAATAGTAATAGCAGTTTTATTTGCCACATTTAGTTGCAAAGCACAAGTAAAAAATTCTAAAACCGAGACTGTAAAAGTTTGGGGTAATTGTGGAATGTGTAAAACTACAATAGAAAAAGCAGCCAATAAAAAAGGCATTGCAAAAGCAGTTTGGAACGAAGAAACAAAACAAGCAACCATCACTTACAACACAAAAACAACAACATTAAACGAAGTATTAAAAAGAATAGCATTAGCTGGCTACGATAATGTAGTTTTTGCTGCACCCGATGCAGTTTACAATAATTTACACGGCTGTTGCCAATACGAAAGACCTGATAAAAAAGATATAAAAACAGCAACACCAGTAGCTATAGCAACTGAAACACCAGTTAAAAAGGAAGTAGCAAGTCAAAGTAGTTTACAAACTATATACGATGCTTATTTCGAATTAAAAGATGCTTTAGTAAAAAGCGATGCAACCCTTGCAGCCACAAAAGCAACACTGCTTTTAAGTGCAATCAATGCAATTAAAATGGAAACATTAGGCAGCAATCATATGGCGTATATGAATGTAGAAAAAGACCTGAAATTACATGCAGAACACATCAGCGAAAGTAAAGACATTGCACACCAAAGAGACCACTTTACATCTCTTTCAAAAAATATGTACGAGCTTTTAAAAACTGCAAAAGCTAATACTACTATTTACTATCAATATTGCCCAATGTATAATGAAGGCAAAGGTGCAAATTGGTTAAGTAAAGAAAGTGCAATCAAAAACCCTTACTATGGTTCCATGATGTTAAGCTGTGGTAAAGTACAAGAAACAATTAAGGAATAAATATTCTCTATTCTCATAGGGGTAACTCTTAATTGTTACCCCTTTTAAATTTTATAACAATGAAAAATTTTGTCATTTTTATTTTTATTGCATTAACACTAAATGCAAGTTCTCAACAAATTACAAAAGCAGAAATAATTGCTACTGGGCTTACCTGCTCTATGTGCAGTAATGCTATTTATAAACAATTAAAAGCTACCGATGGGGTAGATTCGGTTAAAACTGATTTAAATAAAAACATGTTTATTGTTTTTTTATCAGAGACTAGAAATGTATCGCCAGTTGTTTTAAAAGAAAAAATTGAAAAAGCAGGATTCTTTGTAGGCT
>JBMLRA010000309.1:1326-3259 GCA_049241265.1 Chitinophagaceae bacterium | reverse complement strand
ATATTGATGGAATGAGCTATAAAATTAAATTGGGCAAAAGTTATAAAACAAAAGGAATATTAGTGTCAAACACTAAAATCCTTGTTGACTCCTATAGTTTAGAACTCCGAAACGGAGATTTGTTTCTAAACGGAGAAAGAATGAAAGATGTAAAATATATACGAAAATGAAAAAAATAAACACAACAGTTATCGCTTTATTAATCACTATTTTTTCAATAGCACAACAATACAATTTTAAAAACTTCGATAAGTTACAACTTAACAGCATCAATGGTTCTGTTGATATTGAATTAGGCAAAGATTTTAAGATAGATGTGCAGGGCTTACCCAAAAATGATTCACTGATTACAATAAAAATCTTAAAAGAGAATTGCTTGGCAATTACCTTAAAAAAAGGGTTGAGTTGGGATGAATTAAAAAAAATAAATCTAAAAATCAAAATTTCAATGCCCGAAATTTCAAAACTATATAACAACTCAAATGCAGATATTGTTGTAAACAACTTTAATGGTAGGTATTTTGGTATTGAAAATA
Organism: Chitinophagaceae bacterium; assembly: GCA_049241265.1. GTDB lineage: Bacteria > Bacteroidota > Bacteroidia > Chitinophagales > Chitinophagaceae > CAIVPM01. Next base: position 2,723 of record JBMLRA010000309.1, on the reverse strand, counting down.
ACGGCAATGGAAATGTCGAAATTTTAGGAAGAATGATTGATTTATTAGATATTGAAAATAATGGCAATGGCAACACCAATGCTAAAAACATTATTGTTAAAAAAACTAATATAACCAAAAATGGAAATGGAGATGTCTTAATAAAAACCAATGATAATTTTGAAGCATCATTATCAGGCAATGGAGACATTGTAAATTATGGTACAGGTAAGGCAATTATTTTAAAACAATCTGGAAATGGTCAGGTTATTTATAGAAATTAAAATAAGTTATGATGAAAAAATTATTAATGATATGTACAATATTATTTGTGCTAAAATCATTTGCACAACAAAACCAAAGCATTACTAAGGTTGAAAATAATTTGATGCCTTATGTAACTGCCAAAGGGTTTAAAAAATGGAATATTGTAGATAGAATGAAATATTACAACATAGCAGGGGCAAGTGTTGTAGCCATCAAGAATTATAAAATTGATTTTGCAAAATCTTATGGCTTTGCCAATACTCAAAATAAAATAAAAGCTACAAACGAAACCATATATTCTGCTGGGTCTATTAGCAAATTGGTAACTGCTGTTATTGTTTTGAAATTGGTTGATGAAGGCAAATTAAACTTAGATGAAAATGTAAATAATTACCTCGCTAGTTGGAAGATTCTAGACAATGATTTTACCAAAAAAACGCCCATCACTTTACGTTTATTATTAAGCCATAAAGCTGGTGCAAGCCAAAGTGCTTATTGGGGTTTTGAACCTACTTTAAAAACATTGCCAACCGTTACTCAAATATTAAATGGAGATAAAATTGCTGAAAGCAATAAAGTGATTATTAATAGCGAACCCAACAAAGAGTGGCGTTACAGTGGTGGTGGTTATATGATTGTACAAATGATTTTGATGGACTTACTTAAAAAAGATTTTGAAAGTATTGCACAGCAATATGTATTTAACCCTTTAGGTATGTCTAACAGTACATTTAGTCAACCTTTACCAAAAGCATTTCAACAAAAATTTTCTAATGGATATTCTAATGCCACTTGGTATAAAGGCACACCTTATGTATATCCACAGCAAGCAGTTGCTGGCTTGCATACAACTGCAATTGATTTAGCAAAACTCATAATTGCTATTCAAGAATGTTTGGTAGGTAAATCAACTTATTTATCACAAACTATTGCCAAAATTATGGTTACGCCACAAGTACAAATTAGCAGTGGAGGCTATTTAGAGCAAATGGGTGTTGGTGCTTTTTTATTAGAAAAGATTGATAATAAAAATGATGATGGAAGATACTTTGAGCATCAAGGCTCTAATGCAGGTTTTATATCTTATGCAATGGGGAGTGTTACTAATGGGAATGGTGCTATTATTTTAGTAAATAACGGAGATGATTTTA
>JBMLRA010000309.1:0-1316 GCA_049241265.1 Chitinophagaceae bacterium | reverse complement strand
TGATTTTAATGGCTTTTGCAAAGAAGTAAGAAGAAGTATTGCTGAAGTATATAATTGGAATAATTTTAATCAAACTCCAATAAAGCCTGCAACCCTTGATAGTAAATCATTAGAACAATATGTAGGTAGATATAGAAAAGGTATCAACGAGGTTGTTACCATAAAAAAGGAAAATGATTATTTGATAGAAACCATCAACAAAGGCAATATTATTTATGCTTTTCCCGTAAAAAAAGATACCATTGTTTTTAGTGATTTTAATGTGAAAGGATTTTTTAGTAGGGATAGTATCAATCAAATAATTGGGTTAAGAAGTGAATATGACAAACCTGAAAATGTTTGGAAGAAAATGCTTCCCAGTGAATATACTCCATTTGAATATTTGGAAAGAAAAGAATATGAAAAAGCCAAAGCAGGTTATCGAGCAATGAATATGAATGAGTATCGAATAACCTATTTAGCTTATGAATTAAGTGGCAGTAAAAATGCCGACCTTGAAGCTGTTAAAACCATTTTAAGTTTAGCACAAGAACAGCATCCAAATGCATCTATTGTTTACAGTAGCTGGGGCAAGTATTATGAAAAAATAAATGATATTTCCACTGCAATAATTAATTATAAAAAGGCATTAGATCTTCACCCCAACGATGAAATTGTAAAAGAAAATTTGAAAAAATTACAGCATTAAGAATTACATTCAATATCGAATATTCTTATCTAAACAATTGTAAAGCTGGAAGCATTGTTTACTAAAATGCTATCTAAGGCTTTGCCATTTATTGCTACACTCGCAAGCACTTTATTGTATCGGTCAAGTTTTAAGCTATATACAAGAACAGTTTTACCAAGTATTAATTTGCTCACACTATCCTTTGCAGCTTCGCCAAAACTTTATGTTGCTTCAGGTGCATCTACATTCAATAATCTTACTGTAAAAATTCGTTTGCCTTTTAACACCTGGTATGTATCACCACCAATCACACGAATGACAGTTGTACTGTTTTGTGCAATTGCTGATGCTATTTGCAACATCAAACAAGGAACAAAAATTAATAGTTTTATTGCGTTTATAACCCAAAACTATTATGAGTTTTTTACTATAAAAAATTTGTAGGGTAAGTATGTTCCAATTGTTCCGTTTTATTCCAATAAAGCCCTATTTGCTGCCGATTTAAAGGGCTTATCTTTACCATATCAACACTATACCATAAGTATAGATGAAGTATAGATAGTGTAAGAAAATAGTTATTTTACATTACGCAGAGGCTTTGTATTTATCCTAAGGACATTATGATAATCACAGGCAGAAGCGATAA
>JBMLRA010000308.1:42044-43697 GCA_049241265.1 Chitinophagaceae bacterium | reverse complement strand
ATGCTGTAGATATGATTAATAAAACACAGGCTAATACTGCCACTTGCACATTGCCATTTAAAGTAAATGATGCAGCTAGTATTGCTGAAACTCAAAGTGCAAATAACACAATCATTGTCCCGTTAAATTTTAATAGTTGCAGTTCGATAACATATTTAGGAAATACCTATACCACAAGTACAACTTTAAAAGATACTCTTAAAAGTTCCTCAGGTTGTGATAGTATTTATTATGATGTAACTATAAACATTAATAAAGCCACAAGCTCTACAACAACAATTAATACAACAGGGTCATATACCTGGAATGGAATTACATATACTACAAATGGTACTTATAGCAAAACTGGCTTAATAAATAGTAAAGGCTGTGATAGTGCTGCAACACTTATTTTGACTATTGCTACAGCAAACCCTTGCTGGAAAATGATTAGTGCAGGCGTACAACATACGGTTGCAATAAAAAGTGATGGAACTTTATGGTCTTGGGGATACAATAAATTTGGGCAATTGGGGGATGGCTCTAATATTAGTAGAGCTAAACCTATACAAATAGGCTCGGATAATAGCTGGGCTAGAGTAAGTACTTTTGGTTTTCATACGGTTGCCTTAAAAACGGATGGTACATTATGGGCCTGGGGATATAATCATTGGGGACAATTTGGTGATGGAACAAATGCTGATAAAAATGTGCCCATACAAGTTGGAATCTCTAATGACTGGGTAAGTGTAAGTGCAGGAAATTATTGGACTTTGGCAATAAAAGCAGATGGTAGTTTATGGGCTAGTGGTCTGAATTTTTATGGGCAATTAGGGGATGGAACAAATATTGATAAAAATACACTAATAAAAATAGGGACATCCAATGATTGGGCAAGGGTAAGTTGTGGTGGTTATCACTCAACTGCCATAAAAACAGATGGTACATTGTGGGCTTGGGGGCAAAACTTGTATGGGCAATTAGGGGATGGAACAAATGTTGATAAAAATACACCTGCACAGATAGGTGTTGCTAATGATTGGGGCAGTATCAGTGCTGGATCTTATGGAACCACAGCAATAAGAACTGATGGGAGCTTATGGACTTGCGGAAATAATGTATATGGGACAATGGGGGATGGAACAAATATCAATAAAAACGTACCTACAAAAATAAACACAATCAAAAATTTGGTTAAAGTTAGTGCTGGTGGACGACATACAGCAGTATTAAGAGCTGATAGTACAATATGGACTTGGGGTCATAATACTGATGGTGAATTAGGGGATGGAACTTATACTGACAAAAATATTCCTACACAAATTGGTATTGCTGATAAATGGGCAAATGTAATTACTGGGTGGAATTTTACATTAACACTAAGGGTTGATGGTAGTTTGTGGGCCTGGGGACATAATGATGAAGGGCAATTGGGAGATGGGACAAAGGTCGATAAAAACACTCCAATACTAATAGTAAATGGTTGTGCCCCTTGCCCAGTTAGTATAAAAGACACATTAACCAACGTGCTTAAACAGTGTAAGCAAGTAATTTTTAAAGGTGTTACTTATACATCATCTGCTGTGGTTATTAATGATACAATACCATCTTATCAAGGTTGTGATAGTGTGTATCGTTATCAAAAGATTGTTATCAGCCCTATTACCATAACAA
>JBMLRA010000308.1:0-41944 GCA_049241265.1 Chitinophagaceae bacterium | reverse complement strand
CTATTCTTAAACATTGCAAGCAAATAATTTTCAAAGGAATTACTTATACATCATCAGCTGTGGTAATTAATGATACTGTAAAATCTTATCAGGGCTGTGATAGTGTGTATCGTTATCAAAAGATTGTTATCAGCCCTATTACCATAACAAACGATACATTACCTACTATTCTTAAACATTGCAAGCAAATAATTTTCAAAGGAATTACTTATACATCATCTGCTGTGGTAATTAATGATACTGTAAAATCTTATCAGGGTTGTGATAGTGTGTATCGTTATCAAAAAATTGTTATTAAACCTATTAATACAGCTACAATTTCTACTTCTTATGGAAGCTGTGATAGTGTGGTATTTAAGGGTATTGTTTATCATTATTCAACACAACTAATTTCAGATACTATAAAAAGCACAGGGGGTTGTGATAGCATTTATAAACAAGCAATCATTAATATTTTTACCAAGCCAACAGTTAGCTTTACCAATAACACTGTTTATGCATTGGCTAATAATCCAATTGTGCTTACACCAATTTTTAGCAATGCTGCTACTTACCAATGGACACCTGCTATTTATTTAAATAATACAACAACAAATTACCCAATTTGCACACCATTAAACGATACTACTTATAAGCTGAAAGTTACTAGCGATAGTGGTTGTGTAGATTCTAATTATGTTAGAGTATTGGTTGCTAAAGCAGTAAAAATACCAAATGTTTTTTCTCCTAATGGTGATGGCATTAATGATAAATGGGATATTGAATTTATAAACACTTACCCACAAAGCACTGTAAAAATATTTACAAGGGCTGGGCAATTATTATATTCAAGTTTTGATGGTAGCTATAAGCCTTGGAATGGAAAGTATAATGGCAAAGATTTACCAGTTGGTGTGTACTATTACATTATTAAACTAACATCAAAAGAAAGTGTTATGTCTGGTAGTTTAATGCTTATCAGATAGTAGTGTTTTTTATTTCTATTTCCATTTTTTGGAGACTCATAAATTAAGTTCAACTTTTACAAAAATTACTGTTACAATGATTTCAATGGAGGGTGCGAGCATCACAAAACTTATATTCCATCACCTAAATTCAGATGCTGATGCCAAGCAAATATTTAGCGATGCTATGTTTCATTTTAATGATGATGAACAAGAAGAAACATTAAAGAAAATATTTCTAAAACCATTTACCAATAATCTTACTACGCTTGAGTTTAAGCACGAAATAAACCTTGACTTAAATGTGTTATTTAGCATTTCTAAAAGCATATTTAATGACGAAGATTTTATAAACCAGTCTAAAAATATTTGCCAACATTTAAAGTCGGTTTCAAAACATCCTAATATTAAAAGTGGTGATGTGTTTGTGCTAGAATTTGATAACATCGTTTTTGAAAATAATTTTTATAAAGCCATTGGAATTTATAAAATAGAAAATAAAGAAACCTTTATTGAAACCAATAATAACCATAACAATATTGAACTTAGTTTTAAAAAAGGTATTGGCAATAAAAAATTAGATAAAGCCTGTTTAATATTATTTACCAATGAACCCTACACTATTTTTTTAATTGATAATGTTAGTGGCGAAACAGATTATTGGCAAAACGAGTTTGTTAAAGTTGATTTTAAAAAAGACAATGTTAATAATACCAATCAATTTTTATCGCTCACAAAATCTTTTGTAACACAGCAATATCCCGAAGATTTTGAAACCACAAAAGCCGATCAAATAGACTTATTAAATCGTTCGGTTGAATATTTTAAAACCCACGAAACCTTTGAAAAGAGTGAGTTTGAGCAAGAAGTATTACATCACGAAGGATTAATAAATTCTTTTCAAAACTTTAACGTAAAGTATGCCGAAGAAAATAAAATGGAGCTAAATGATAGTTTTGATATATCGGCACAAGCAGTAAAAAAGCAGGCTCGTGTTTTTAAAAGTGTTTTAAAATTAGATAAAAATTTTCACGTGTATATTCACGGCAATCGAGAGTTAATTGAACAAGGAGTGGATGCCGATGGTAGAAAATATTACAAGCTATATTTTGAAAATGAAGCGTAAATGGTTTTTGAATTTTGAAACAAACACACACTAAATAAATACAATGAAAGCAGAAAAAAACTGGCATCAAGAACATACAGAATCTTTAAGTTTTGGTGCTAAATTATCCGATGCTGTTGCTAATGGAATGGGCTCTTGGCGGTTTATTATTATACAATCGGTTTTTGTTGTTGTGTGGATGGGCTTGAATTTAGTTGGGTTTATCAATCATTGGGATGCATATCCTTTTATCCTTTTAAACCTTGTGTTTTCTACACAAGCTGCCTATGCTGCACCAATAATTATGATGGCTCAAAACAGGCAGTCTGAAAGGGATAGACTACAAGCACAAGCAGATTATAGAACTAATATTGAAGCTAAACTTGAAATAGAAGCATTGACTATGAAGCTAAATCAAATTGAGATTGAAAAATTAGATAAAATTATAAAACTGCTTGAGGAAGTAAATAAAAAACAACTACCACTTTAGTTGCACCCCACCCATTAACCAACGATTTGGCATTGGTGTTCCCAATAAATCACTATAAGAAACATTAAACAAATTATTGGCTTCAATAAACAAGGCAATATGCTTTTTTGGAAAAGTATAATTTGCCTTTGTATTTACTAAAAAATAATTTGGTGTAACAGTTGCATTTATTGCGGTTGCTGCATTTTCGGCTCGTTCTTTATACAAACCATTAAATACAATACCAACATTTTTATATTGATATTGTACATTAAAATTAAACAAAAAGGTAGCGTGAGAATTAATGTAGAAAGATGTTTTTCCAGCGTTTTCATCTGTTCTACTTTGCATCCAAAGCGAACTGATTGTTGCAAATAATTCTTGCTGCTTCCACGTTTTATTAAATTGTGTTGTAAGTTCTAAACCAGCAGTATTTACTTTAGCAATATTTTTTGCATAAGCATAAGTACCTGTTGGCACCAAGTTTCCATTATTACTAATATCACTGTAAGCTGTAGCAACAAAATCTATTAAGTCTGTTTGATTTCTTTGAAACCAACTAGTAGTAAATTTCCAATTATTTTTTACCCAATAATCAGCTCCAAATTCGTAGCTAAATGATTGCTCTGCAGTTAAATTAGGATTGCCAATACTGCCACTTGTTACTAAGGGTTTTCCAAAGTTATTATAGCGTTCAGTAAAATCGGCATCTCTAATTGTATTGCCAACACTAGCTCTTAATTGCAAATTTTTATTCTTGTATGAACTGTTTAATTGTGCTACTACTTTATTACCAAATCTATCGCTGTAATCATATCTTAAAGCAGGGTTAATAAATATATATTTTCCCAGTTGCTGAGATAGTATTGCAAATGCTGCAGCTTGTGGTACGTGGTGATTTCCTCTATCGTTACTAGTGATATTTTTTTGCACAAACTGACCACCAAATGTTGCTGTTGTTTTGTTATTATAAGCTTGTGTAAATACAATTTGCGACTGAAACAAACTTGATTCATTTTCATTAGCAGCAACGGCTGAATTAAATTTATAATAATCGTTTACTGTTTTATATCCAGCATCGAAACTTAGTTTTTTATTGCCTTTTTCATAAGCAATCTTTATATGATTCCATAAAGTTTTTACCTTTTCGAAAGCTGTATCACTTTTAAAGGTTGTATAAAAATTTTGTGCAGCAAAATGTCTATCATCATAAGCTGTTCTTAGCATTAAACTCCAATTATCATTTAGTTTATTGCTATAAGATAAAGAGCCTGTTGTATTGTGCACAAAACCATCTGTGCCACGTTGTGGTTGTCCATAAGTTTGGTTGGTAGATAATCCTCCTGCAAATGTGTGTTTGCCTTTTGAATATAAACCACCAATTTGCATGTTAAACAAGCCGTATTCGCCCAAAGTTGTTTGAGCTTGTAATTGATTTTTTGGTTTATTTTTTAATGATGAAAAGCTTTTTGTAAAAACTTGTATCACACCACCAACAGCCTCTGTACCATAAATTGCAGATGATGCACCATATAAAACCTCTATTCTATCAATCTCATTTGCAGCAATAGGAATATAGCTATTAAAATGCCCAGTTAATGGGTCGTTTAGTCTAATGCCATCAAGCACAATTAACACTTGCTGATAAGTGCCACCACGAATAATGATATCTGCTTGTGCACCCATTGGTCCACGTTGTTGCACCTCAACCCCTGGTATATATTTTAATAAATCATCAATAGATTGTATAGGTTGTTTTGAAATTTGTTCGCCTTTGATTACTGTAATATTTCTACCGGTTTTTGAAGCAGCAATTGGTGTAACTGTTGATGTTACTGTAATTGGGTCTAAGTTTTTTTCTTGTGCAAAAAGAATATTGTTTGAAACACAAAATACTAATAACGAAACAGCAATATTTTTTAACCTCATTTATGAATTTTTAAGGTGGCAAATATATAAGCCTGTATAACTATCAACAGTGAAACAAAACCCAACTAATTAACAAATCAACGAGTGCTGAAAATAAATTACAATGTTATTTTATTATCTAAAAATTTTATTTTAAGTGTAAATCAAACAACTAAAGCAGCTATTAACTGCTTTATAAAGAACAAATTAAATAGGTTTGGTTAACCTTTATTTTACATAATCATTTACATAGTATTAACAATGCAATCTTAGTTTGCTTAAATAAAAGACTCCATTTGGGAATAAAAAAATATATTGCACTTTAATTATTTAATAAACAACAAAATGAAAGAAGGTACAGTAAAGTTTTTTAACCGTTTAAAAGGATTCGGTTTTATCACTCCACAAGGTGGTGGTGAAGATGTTTTTGTTCACCAAACAGGTTTAATTGACGAGATTAATGAGAAGGATGTGGTAGAATATGAAGTTGAAAATGGACGAAAAGGATTAACTGCTGTTAGGGTTAAAAAAATCCAATAATAGTATTTATAAATTATTTTAAAATGCTGGTAATAACAAATATTGCCAGCATTATTTTTATAGCCAAATACTGGTTTTACTAAACTAAAATATTATTGTTTTTTAATTCACTATGTCATTAAATATTTCTATTCCAATTAATCGCAAAAGATTTCCCACTTTTTTAATATTAGGATTATTAACAACAGCATCATTGCTTTATGATTTGCTGCAAGGCAATAAGCCCCAGTTTTTGATGGATGATTATTTGCTGTTTTTCTTAAAGTTTATATTACTTGTTTTTATTTCATTCTTTACACTCATTTCATTAGCTAGCTATTGTAAAGTGGTGTTTGATAGAAATGCTATGATAAAGCTAACAGATACTGCATTAATTGATAATAGCAGTATTTTTTCATGTGGTGAAATTTTGTGGGAAGATGTAGCAGACGTTACAATGAACAAAGGAATTAATATGCAATATTTAGTGGTTAAACTAAAAAATCCCGAGAAGTATGCAAATAATGGCAACTTTATAAAACGCTATTTTATTCAAAATAGAATTAAAAAAATTGGTAGCCCTATTATTATTGCTGAAACAAATGTTAAATGCAATATTGATGTGCTTAAAGAAATAATAATAGAGCAATCTAAAAACTACTAAGCTGTAACCAATTTACTTGTGCTTCTGTAAGTGTATGTTGTGCAAATATGTCTTCGTGCAAACCTTGCTTGTGATGGTGCGTTTACAAGCTTTACATAGGCGGATTTGGGAACACCAAAATACTCATAAGTATTGCCATCAGAGAAGGTAATACTTAACTTTTCATTTTTATACTCAAAATCTTCAATGCTAGCAACATTAATGGTTTCATTATATTGCTCAAGCGAGGCTTCAATGGTTTCTGGTGCAATGCTTACCAAAAAGTGATATGCTTCAATAATTTTTTTGCTTCTTTCTTCAGCAGCTAATTTTTCTGCTTCATTATCTTGAAATTTATCAGGATGACAATCCTTCATTAAGTTTCTGTAAACCGATTTTAACTCTTTTAATTCAACTTCTTTTGTAACGTTTAGTAGCTTTCTGTAGCTCTCAATTTTTCTCATAATGGCTGCGAAGATAGGAGATTGCTTAAAAGTCTATTTTTTCTTCTGCCCACGAGTAATAGGTTTGCCATATTTTTTCATCATTCTATCCTTCTTTCTCACAATAAAGTTCACCTTTTGGTTCTTAGCAGATTTCTCGTGAAAGGCAGGCCCAACATCCTCTATTTTAGGCACTTTAAATTGCACAATTTTCATATGTACTTTAGGCTTTTCATCTTCAGTAAGCACATCTGAAATTTCTAGGTGTAGTGGCAATGGCAATATTGGAATTTGATATTTCATCAAATCCTCAATTGCCTGTTGTTGAGGTTTTTCTTTTTCTGTAATAAATGTTATTGCAATACCCTTTTTATCTGCACGCCCCGTTCTACCAATTCTGTGTATATAATTTTCGGGTACATCTGGAGTATCAAAATTAATAACGTGTGTTACTTCAGCAATGTCAATTCCACGAGCTACAATATCAGTTGCAATAATAAATCTGTACTTGCCTTCTTGAAATTGCTTAACAGTATTAAAACGATGATTTTGTTCTTTATTAGAATGAATAACACCAACTATTCCAGGGAATTTTGACTCTAGTGCTTCATACAAATCATCTGCTAAACTTTTGGTTGCAGCAAATACTAAAACTTTAGTCATTGTTTCATTTTCTGTCAGCAATAACTGCAATAAATTTACTTTGGTATAAAAGTTTGGAACCTCGTAGCCCGATTGTAAAATATTTTCTAAAGGTGTTCCTGTTGGTGCAGCTTCTACCCTAATTGGATTATTAAAATAATCTTCCATTAATAGCTCTACATCTTCTGTTATAGTTGCAGAAAACATTAAGTTTTGTCTTTTTTGTGGTAATAAGTCAAGAATGTTTTTAAGCTGTGTTCTAAAGCCAAGATTTAGCATTTCATCTACCTCATCAATCACTACTTTTTTGATAGTTCTCGTTTTAAAAGCACCATTCATTGCAAGGTCAAATAGTCTTCCTGGTGTGGCAACCAATACATCAACACCTTGCTCTAATTCTAATGCTTGCGTATTAATATTGACACCGCCATAAACCCCTACAACAGTAACACTCATATAAGTTGTTAAAGATTTGGCAGCTGCAACAACTTGTGTAACCAATTCTCTAGTTGGTACAATAACCAAAATTTGTGGCGATTTATCTTTACTAAATTTCCATTGTTTTAGGGTTGGTAAAAGGTAAGCAAACGTTTTACCAGTACCCGTTTGTGCAATTCCACAAACATCTCTTCCAGACATTGCAACTGAAAAAACTTTATGCTGAATTGTTGTTGGTATTGTATATCCTAGTTCTTCTAATGCTCGCAGTAATGATGTGTTAAGATTAAGGTCGTTAAAAGTCATAATTATGTAATCTAAAGTAAAGGTAGCAACCAATTTTTTTATTTTGATATGCCAATGCTAATGGTATCTCCAACGTTAATATTGGTATGATTGGTTTTTATAGTTAAATGTTGGTTATCTGTAAAAACATTTACTGTGTAGTAGCTACCCCAAAAAATAACATTGGTTACAGTTGCTTTAAAACTATTATCAGCAGTTGTTTTTATTACAATTTGTTCTTGTCTAATAATTTGTTGATTGTTGTTTAATCTCATCAAATTTGAATCTAGATTTAAAACATTGTAAGCACCTAATATGCCTGCACTATATTCATTTGCTGGATGATAGTATAATTGTTTTGGCGTTCCTTTTTGAATTACCCCCCCATCCTGCATAATCAAAATTTCATCAGCCCAAGATAATATGTCTGCAGCATCGTGAGATACCATAATACAAGCGAATTGCAATTTGTTGTAAGCATCCTCAATTACATTTTTTATAATATTTTTATGAATAAAATCAAGGTTAGAAAAAGGCTCATCCAATATTAAAAGTTGAGGTTTTTTCGTGAGCTCCAAAGCCAATGCAATGCGTTGCTTTTCTCCACCAGATAGTTCGTGAGTTTTTCTTTTAAGTAAATGCTCTATTTTGCAAATACTATAAATTTTATAGGCCTCATCATTTGCTAATTTATTTGATCTTTCTAAAAGAGTATCTACTCTATAATTGTTTAGCAGTTCAAAATGTTGGCTTAGATAGGCAATTTTTGGATGCCCAGGTAACAATTGTTCAAATGGGCCTAAAACTCTTTTTCCTTCAAATAATATTTCTCCATAATCTGGCTGAATAAATCCAGCAATCATTTTTAATAAAGTAGTTTTACCTGAACCAGTAACACCAGCAATTGCAATTTTTTGTTGCACATTTATCGATAAACTAACATTATTTACCACTAGTTTGTCTCTTTCCTTTTTACAAATATTGTTAACCTGTAATAAACCCATGTAAGCGAAAATAAAGGAATGATTGTAGAGTTTTAGCCTCAACTTTGATTATGAATAAAACAAAAAAAATTAAAAAATGATTAAAAAAACATAAAAGTTGTTATATTGTGCCGAAAATATCTGACGATGACCCACAAAGAGCTATTAGTATTACGATTAATTTGCTTGTTTATTATTCTTTTGTGTAGTCTTATTAAGTTTATTTATTGGAGAAATGCTAAAAAAATAAACGATCATACTAAAATGTTTGTTGTTTATTATTTTAAATGGTTTGGTATTTATGCTTTGTATGATAACGACTATGCCGATGTTAGAGGTTTTATGAAAGCAAACAACTTTACCAACAAGCTTATTTGGCTTTCGTTAATTCTCTTGCTTTTATCTCTATTCTTGTAAATAGTTTTACTTAGTTAAAAATACTAATAAAGCCACTACTGAACACTGCTATTTTACAACTTAGTTTTATTTTGCTTTTTTTTAACCTTTTATCTAAACCCTTTTCGTTTATTTTGCCACTTCAGTTTAAACGAATAAATTATTTAATGAGAAATATTTTCATTTTGGCATTTAGCCTAACTTGCCTTAACACAATAAATGCACAAGATGCAACTAAGCTTGTAAAAGAGAAGAAAGAAACTTCTAAACCAACTGCCACACTAAAAAAACCAACTGTTGCACACCCTTCAGATCACTTTTTAATACAATTTGGTAGCGATAGTTGGGTTAGCAAACCTGATAGTGCTAGAACAAATGGAGGCAGACATTTTAATTTTTACTTGATGACTGATAAACCATTTAAAACCAATCCAAAGTATAGTGTAGCTTATGGTATTGGTATTGGAAGTAGTAATATTTATTTCGATAAAACATTTGTTGAAATCACCTCAAAAAATACAAAGCTTCCTTTTCGAAATCAAGAAGGATCAAACCATTTTGCTAAATTCAAATTAACCCAAATATTTTTAGAGTTGCCTGTTGAGTTAAGATACACTCTTAACCCTGAAAACAGCGGTAAATCTTGGAAATTTGCAGTAGGTGCAAAAGTGGGAACTTTATTAAAAGCTTATACAAAAGGTAAAGATTGGCAAGATAAAAACAATATTTCTATAAATGGGCCAAGCTACATATCAAAAGAGTATAGCAAAAACTTTTTTAATACAACAAGGCTTTCATTTACAGGGCGTGTTGGTTATGGCAATTTTTCTTTGTCGGCAGCCTATGTTGTTACACCTGCTTTAAAAACAGGAAATAGTCCAGATTTAAACACATTGTCTATAGGACTAACGGTTAGTGGACTATAAATTTTACTGCAAAATTTTTTTTACCCCAAGATTAAAAGGATAATTTCTTTTAATCTTGGGGTTTTCTTTAGCCCAATTCCGCTACTTTTGCACCCAAAATTAAAATTGCAGTTACAAAACAAGAGTAAATATACTTTTGACTTTTAACTTTTAACTTAAAAGAAATGGCAGGTCAATTAAAAGAGGTTCGAAATAGGATAAAAAGCGTTCAAAGTACACAGCAAATTACTAAAGCTATGAAAATGGTAAGTGCTGCAAAACTTCGTAGGGCTCAAGATGCAATTATTCAAATGCGTCCTTACTCTCAAAAATTACAGGAAATGCTAAGCAATATAGTTAGCAATGCAGATGGTGGAGCATCTATTAAACTTGCAGAAGAGAGGAATATTGAAAAAGTTTTATTAATAGTAATAACAAGTGATAGAGGGTTATGTGGTGCATATAATAGTAATGTGGTAAAACTTGCTAAAGCTACTATAGCAGAAAAATATACTAGCCAATATGCCAAAGGGAATGTAATTATTTGGAACATAGGAAAAAAAGGCTGGGAAAGTATGAGTAAGTCTGGTTTTGTAACCAATGCTAATTATAAAGATATTTATTTAAACTTAACCTTTACAGCTGTTCAGTCAGCAGCACAAGCTGCAGTTAAAGCATTTGAAAACAAAGAGTTTGACGCAATTGAAATTGTATATAGTCAATTCAAAAATGCAGCAACACAAGCATTCGTTGCTGAACAATTTTTACCAATCCCTAAAGTACTTCCAAAAGCAGGAGCAAAAAAATCTGATTTTATTTTTGAGCCAAATCAGAGTGATTTAATTGCTGAACTAATGCCTAAAATTTTGAATACACAATTGTTTAAAGCTGTACTTGATGGCAATGCAAGCGAGCATGGTGCAAGAATGACTGCAATGGATAAGGCAAGTGAAAATGCCAACGAGCTTTTAAAATCTTTGAAAATTTCATACAACCGAGCAAGACAGGCTGCTATCACAACAGAGCTTACAGAGATTGTAAGTGGTGCTGCTGCATTGCAAGGATAGTAGTAAAGTCAATGGTCATAGTAGTCATTAATCTAAAATGATAAATTCAATTTTAAAAAATGATTAAACTAGAAGACCTCGAAGTGTATAAAGTGGCTTTAGAAATTGGTGAAAAAACTGGACTGTTGTTAACAAGTGGGATTTTTTTAATAAGGACGCATTAGGTAAGCAATTGTTGAGAAGTGCTGATTCAATTGCACTTGATATTAGTGAAGGATTTGGCAGGCTTCACTTTGCAAAAAATAAAATTTTTGTTATTACAGTCGAGGGTCTGCTTATGAAACTGCAACAGCATTGCATAAAGCATTTCAAAGAAATTTAGTATCTAACAAAGAATATAGATTGCTACAAGAAAAATCAAAATACTTTTTCAATTTTAATAAATGCATATATAAAATCAATTGGTAAAAAATGATCACTCTATGACCAATGACTTTATGACCAATAGTAAATGGAACTTTCAAACATCATCCCACATATAGAAGCACTTATTTTTGCAAGTGACAAGCCCTTAACAGTATTAGAAATTGTTGAGCTAATTAACAATGCATTTGGCTTTATCGATGAAAGAGTAACGCTAGACCAAATTGAAAGTTGTGTAGAAGGTATTAAAGAAAAGTATAGCAGTGAATTTTATCCTTTTGAGGTAAGAGAAAGTGGTGGTGGGTTGCAGTTTTTATCAAAAAAAGAATTTCATAAAACGATTGGTCAACTTAATGGCGATAAATTTTTGAAACGCCTTTCAAATGCAGCTTTAGAAAGTCTAGCTATAATAGCATACAAACAGCCTATAACCAAAGGCGAAATAGAAAAAATTCGTGGAGTAAATAGTGATTACAGTGTTCAAAAACTACTTGAAAAAGAACTTATTATTATTACTGGCAGAAATGAAAATCAACCAGGACAGCCACTAGTTTATGCTACATCAAAAAACTTTATGGATTATTTTGGTATCAACACTACCGATGATCTACCAAAGATACGCGAAGTGCTTTCTGAACAAATTGTAGAAGGTACTATTATCAATCCTACAGATTTCCAATCTAATTACAATCAACAAGAAGAAACAATAACGCCAGAAGAAGAAAAGCCCAATTTAGAAGTAAATGAAAATGGAGATTTAGTTGATGGAGATAAGCTTGATTAAAAAATTGATGTTCTACAATGGCTACAATTAACAAGTTAAAAATGTAGTACTAATTTTTCCTTTTCTCAAATCACATACAGCAAACTTGAATCTACATTTGCACATTAACAACGTTTAATATGCAAGAAGAAAAATCAAATAAAATTGTATCCAATTGGGTGTTAATTGGAGTGGCAATGTTAATCATTCAAGTTTTAATTGGTGGTATTACCCGATTAAGTGGCTCAGGATTGTCTATTACAGAATGGAAACCTATTATGGGAGCTTTGCCACCAACATCTGAAACAGAGTGGCAGCAACTGTTTGAAAAGTACAAGCAAATTGCACAATACAAATACATTAACAATCATTTTAATTTATCTGATTTTAAATTTATCTTCTTTTGGGAATGGTTTCACAGGCTTTGGGCAAGAATAATTGCCGTTGCATTTGCAATTCCATTTGTTTATTTTATTATAAAAAAACACATTAAACCTTGGATGATTAATCCATTAATTATTTTGTTTTTATTGGGTGCTATGCAAGGATTAATTGGATGGATAATGGTAAAGAGTGGATTAAATGATGAAAATGTTTATGTCAATCACATAAAACTTTCTATACATTTTGTTTCGGCAATGTTATTAATTTCTTATGCCTTAATTTTTGCATTATCGTTAAGGGTTAAAAGCGAAAGCTTTTTTATAAATGCAGCACTTAAAAAGGCAACTATTTACCTCATCACTCTTCTTGTTATTCAATTATTTTATGGAGCTTTTATGGCTGGATTAAAAGCAGCTAATGTAGCACCTACATGGCCATTAATTAATGGAATGATTTTGCCAGATGGTATGCTTAAAAATGGAATAGTTGATGGCTTGTTTTTTAATAAAATTTCAATACACTTTATACATCGTTTGTTAGCTTATGCAGTATTTGTTTGTATTATTGTTTGGTGGTTAAAAACTAAAAAGTATCAAGAATCGACATTATTTAATACAGTAAGAAATTTACCAGTTATCTTAGTTATTGCACAAGTGTTGCTAGGTATAATTTCTGTGCTTACTAGCCCGCACATTGTAATGGGAAGTTTTGGTGTATTTGAATGGATGGCATTATTTCATCAGCTTATTGGAATGTTACTATTGCTTAGTTTAATTGTTAATGTTTATTTGATAAAGAGTAAGTAAAAATTTCATTTCCCTACTTTTGCAAAAAGCATCTACAAGTTCTACTATGCAAGATTTACTTACCAGAATAGATAAAAATAAACTACCAAGCCATATTGCTATTATTATGGATGGCAATGGGCGTTGGGCAGAAGAACAAGGACAAGATAGGTTGTTTGGGCATTATCATGGCGTAGAAAGTGTTAGAAATATTGTAGAAGGATGTGCAGAGTTAGGCATAGGCTATTTAACCCTATATGCTTTTAGCACAGAAAATTGGGACAGACCCAAAAATGAAGTAGATGGATTAATGACTTTATTGGTTGAAACTATACGCAAAGAAGTGCCTACATTAAATAAAAACAACATTCGCTTGCACGTAATTGGCGACACATCTATGCTTCCAGAGTTTGCTTTTACCGAACTTCAAGAAGCGATTGATTTAACAGCATCGAATACAGGATTGAATTTAGTAATGGCATTAAGTTATAGCAGTAGATGGGAAATTGTTAATGCAGTTAAATTAATTGGGCACGATGTTAAATTAGGAAAGTTACAGCCCGAATCTATTACTCATGAAGTGTTGCAGCAATATTTATGCACCAAAAACATCCCAGACCCAGAAATGATTATTAGAACAAGTGGGGAATATAGAATTAGCAACTTTTTGTTATATCAACTAGCATATTCTGAGCTATATTTTACTAATACACGCTGGCCCGAATTTAGAAAGAATAATCTTTATGAAGCGATTATTGATTTTCAAGGTAGAGAAAGACGATTTGGTAAAACAGGAAACCAAATAAAAGAGGCAATAGAAGCTTAGTCCAACTATGTATTTATTACACAATTAAAATTTTTCGTAATTTTACCTCAATTCTGTCTCACTTAATTATTCTTTTGCACAGAATTTAACTCTAACGAACAAGCAAATATGTCATTAAAAAATGGTGCTGCATTAGTTGCTAGTTATCCTAAAATGCCAATAACGGTAGACTGTGTTATTTTTGGTTTCGATGATAATGAGCTTAAAGTATTGCTTATTAGAAGCGACCTAGAAAAGTATCAAGGGCTTTGGAGCTTGTTGGGTGATGTTGTAAACGATACAGAGGAAATAGATGCAGCTGCTTACAGAGTGTTAGATCAAAGAACGGGAATGACTGATATTTACCTCGATCAGGTTAAATCCTTTAGTCATCCTAATAGGCATCCAGGGGGAAGAGTTATTACAATAGCCTATTGCTCCTTATTAAATATTAAACATCATAGTTTAAAAATAACTGACAACGAACTTCATTGGCACAACGTTTCAAGTATTACCGAAATGGCATTTGACCATAAAGAAATATTAGATACTTGCCACGAATGGCTACAAAAAATGATTCAAGAAAATCCACTTGGTTTTAATTTATTGCCAGATAAATTTTCACTAAGAGAATTGCAAAACTTGTACGAAGCTATTTTAGGAGTTGAATTGGATAGAAGAAATTTCAGAAAAAAGTTTGCGGCAATGAACTTATTGATTGATTTAGATGAAATGGAGCAAGATGTACCCCATAGGCCAGGAAAACTCTATAAGTTCAATTTTGAAAAGTATAATAAAAGCAATCGAAAATGGATAGGAATAGATTTTTAAAATTCTTGTGAAGAAAGAAAAATTTTAACAATTTATTAAAAAAAATTTGATTGTTCAAGGTAATTGGTCATCTTTGTATAGTAATGTGTTAAATTTACACATACAAAAACAAACGATTGCATAACGATATATGAAACTAAAAGGCATTATAGTAATGTTAATGTTTGCCACAATTGGCAAAGCACAACTACTTAGCTGGTCTCCATCATTTATTCAAGAAAACTCCCCTGTTGTAGAAATTACTTGTGATGCAAACTTGGGCAACAAGGGAATTAAAGATTATGCCACAACATCTGATGTGTATGTTCATATTGGTTGTATAACTACTACAAGTACTAACAATAATGATTGGAAAGGAGTACCATTTACTTGGGCAACAACCAATGTTTTGGCTAAAACTACTTATTTAGGTAGCAACAAATGGAAGTATACTATCAATGGTGGAATTAGAAGTTTTTTCAACATTACAAATGCATCTGAAAAAATTTTAAAAATAGCCATATTATTTAGAAGTGGTGATGGAACCAAGGTTTTAAGGAATATTGATGGTAGTGATATGTATATACCTGTTTATGACAATGGGCTTTATACAAGAATAGATAATCCATTAAGAACACCTGTTTACAACATAGGTGTAGAAAGTGTTCCAAGAGCAGTGGGCGATGTTGTAAATATTGTTGCTACTGCAAGTTCATCATCAAATATTAGTTTATTTTTTAATGGAACATTGGCGTCAACTACACCATCAGCAACAACAGCTTCAGCAAGTGTAAATATTACCAATGCAGGCATACAAACAATTGTTTCACAAGCTACCAATGGCTCTACAACCTCAACCGACACAGTAAAATTTTTAGTAGCAGGTAATGTAAATATTGCTCCTCTGCCACAAGGAATTACAAAAGATGGTATTTATTATGATGCTGTTGATAATACAGCAGTAACGCTTGTTATTTATGCTTTAGGCAAACAAACAGTTTCGGTGATTGGTGATTTTAATAATTGGACAGAAACCTTAATTCATCAAATGAATAGAACGTCTGATGGTAAATATTTTTGGTTAAGAATTACAGGCTTAACACCCACACAGGAATATGGATTTCAATACATTATTGATGGAAGCTTAAAAGTTGCAGATTATAATTCCGAAAAAATTTTAGATCCTTGGAACGATCAATATATTTCACCCGCAACATACCCTGCCTTAAAACCTTACCCAACAGGTTTAACATCAGGTATTGTAGGTGTGTTACAAACAGCAAAGCCAGCCTTTAATTGGCAGTATCCATACACAAAAAATAATAAGAAGAATTTAATAATTTATGAGTTATTGTTAAGAGATTTTGTTTCAAATCATGATTTTCAAACTTTAAAAGATTCATTACCTTATTTGGCTAAGCTTGGTATTAATGCAATTCAACTAATGCCTGTAATTGAGTTTGAAGGCAATAATAGCTGGGGCTACAACCCAAATTATTTTATGGCTTTAGATAAGTACTATGGCACCGAAACTGCGTTTAAACAATTTATAGACGAGTGCCATAGAAACAACATAGCAGTAATTTTAGATATTGCAATAAACCATGCATTCGGTAGTTGTCCAATGGTTCAAATGTATTTTGATGGTGTAAATAACCGACCAACACCTTCAAATCCTTGGTTTAACACTGCCGACAAACATCCTTTTGGTGTTGGATTTGATTTTAATCACGAAGCACAAGTTACAAAAGATTTGGTTGATAGAGTAATTAATCATTGGCTCACAAACTATAAAGTTGATGGCTTTAGATGGGATTTGAGTAAAGGATTCACCCAAAAGCAGTCTAACGATGTTGGCTCTTGGGGTAATTATGATGCTACTAGAATTGCCATTTGGAAAAGAATTTATGATAAAATGCAGAGTATTTCACCAAATTCATATTGCATTTTAGAACATTTTGCAGATAACAACGAAGAAATTGAATTGTCTAACTATGGAATGCTTCTTTGGGGCAATGCCAATTATAACTTTAGAGAGGCAGCTAAAGGAAGCTCATCAAATACCGATTTTGCTTACAACGCTATTGCTGCAAATCGTGGTTGGACTAATCCATATTTAGTTGGTTATGCCGAAAGTCATGATGAAGAACGTTTAATGTTTGATAATTTATCAAATGGAAATGTTTTAGGCTCCTATAATATAAAAGATACAACTACTGCTTTAAAACGTCAAGAAATGGTAGCAGCATTTTTATCATTAATTCCTGGTCCTAAAATGATATGGCAAATGGGAGAACTAGGCTACGATTTCTCTATAAACACTTGCACCAACGGAACTATCAATAATAATTGTAGGTTGGATGAAAAGCCAATAAAATGGAATTATCAACAAAATGCAAGTAGAAAAAAATTATACAATGTTTACTCTAAATTATTTGCAATAAGAAACAATCCTAATTTTTCTTCAACGTTTACAACAAACCCACTAATATCTGCAAATTTTTCATCAAATGTTAAACAAATGATTGTTGGTGATGGAAATTTGCGTCTTGTTGTTGTAGGTAATTTTGGCTTAAGTGCAACTACCGCAAGTATTAACTTTCCAAATACTGGTACTTGGTACGACTATCTAAATGGTACCACACAAACAGTTACAGGTACATCAAAAACCTTGTTTTTACTGCCTGGAGAGTATTTTGTTTTAGCTAACAAAGACATCAACAACATTATTTTAAGTATCAACAATCCGCAGGATATTTTTAACAACAATATTGATTATAAATATAGTGTTGTCACCAAACCCAATCCAATTAATACAAGTTCGGTAGTTGAATATTCTATACCAAGTTATGGTAAATTATCATTGAAAATATTAGACATTAACGGTCGTATTGTAAATAATGTGTTTAATGGATACAAGTCAAAAGGTAAATACTACACTAGCATTTTTAATGATAATATGAAAAGCTTGTCTAATGGACTTTACTTTTTAGAGTTTGACTTTAATGGAAAAAAACAAATTGAAAAACTAATTAAGGCTAATTAATACTTTAAAACAATAGAGCTTATTTTTTAACTATAAACAACAAAAACAAAACTATGAATCTTAAACGACTGTTTGTTGCGATGATGTTGCCACTATTTGCATTTGTAATGCAGGCATCCGCACAAGACAAAATGGTTACTGGAAAAGTAACTGATGTATCAGGTGCTGCTGTATCTGGAGTTACTATTAAAGCAAAAGGAGGCAAAGCATTAGGATCTACAAAAGCCGATGGTACATTTTCTGTTAAAGCTGCTGTCAATGCAATCCTAGAATTTACATCTGTAGGATTTGGAACAGCAGAAATGCAGGTACCAAGTTCGGGTGTAATGAATGTTTCAATGAAAACTAGTAATGACAACTTGAATGAAGTAGTAGTTATTGGATATGGTTCTGTTAAGAAAAAAGATCTAACAGGATCTGTAGTATCGGTAACGAGCAAGGATTTTGTTAAAGGAGCTATTACAACACCTGAGCAGTTAATTGCAGGTAAAGTAGCAGGTGTATCTGTTACACCAAATGGTGGTGCTCCTGGTAGTGGAAGTGTTATTAGAATTCGTGGTGGTGCATCGTTAAATGCGAGCAATGATCCATTAATTGTTATTGATGGAGTTCCATTAGACAACAACGGAATTAGTGGTTCTGCAAATGCACTTAATCTTATTAATCCAAACGATATTGAGAGTTTCAACATATTAAAAGATGCATCTGCGGCAGCTATTTATGGTTCAAGAGCATCTAATGGTGTAATAATAATTACCACTAAAAAAGGTAAAGCAGGAAAGCCAACATTCAATTTTTCATCAATAGCTAGCGTTTACACACCATCTGGCTCTGTAGACATCTTGTCGCCACAGCAATTTAGAGATTATGTTAAAGCTAATGGTACAGCATCTGATGTTGCAATGTTGGGAACTGCCAATACCGATTGGCAAAAACAAATTTATAAAAACTCTTTTGGTATAGATAATAGTTTTAGTGTTACTGGAGCTATATTTAAAAAAGTGCCATTTAGAGCAAGTTTAGGATACCTTAATCAGCAAGGTATTTTAGATGGTGGTTCTTTAAAAAGAACAACAGCATCTGTAGGTATTAGCCCTAAATTTTTTAAAGACCATTTAAAAGTAGATGTAAACTTAAAAGGGGTTGTAAGCGAAAATCAATTTGCTAATGAGGGTGCAATAGGGTCTGCTGTATCATTCGATCCAACCCAAAATATTTATGGTGCAAACAAAGAATTTGGTGGCTATTTTCAATGGGTTGATCCAGGAGCTGATGTAAACATTAGATTAAATAGCTTGGCACCTAAAAATCCAGTTGGATTAATTAATCAATACGACAATCGTTCACACGTTGAAAGAAGTATCGGAAATGTACAGTTCGACTATAAGTTTCATGGGTTAGAAGATTTAAGAGCGGTATTAAATTTAGGTTATGATGTAGCACAAGGAAGAGGAACAGTTGTAATTTCTGACAGTGCAGGATCTGATTACAGAAAGTTTAAAGATGCCAATGGAAAATACCATGGAGGTGTAAATAATATGTACAGACAAACCAAGCAAAACACTCTTTTAGATGCTTATTTAAACTACACAAAAACAAGTAGCCTAGGAAATTTAGATGCTATGATTGGTTATTCTTTCCAAAATTTTAAATCTACAACATTCAACTTTAACGATTATACTTATGATGGTAGTATAGTTTCTACTCCAACATTTGAATATGATAGACCAGAAAACACATTGATTAGTGTTTACGGAAGGCTAAACTATAATTACAAAGGAAAATACTTTTTAACAGCAACAGCACGTAAAGACGGATCATCTCGTTTCTCAAAAGCAAATAGATGGGGTACTTTCCCTTCTTACGCTGTAGCTTGGAGGTTAAAAGAAGAGTCTTTTTTGAAAAATGTAAAGTTTGTAAATGATTTAAAAATTAGAGCTGGTTACGGTAAAACTGGTCAGCAAGATGGAATAGATTTATACTTATTTCAACAATCATTCTACTTTGGCGGCAACCAAAGTTTGTACCAATTTGGAAATACATATTACACTACAGTTACACCAGCTGGATATAACTCTAACTTAAGATGGGAAACAACAGAAACCAAAAATATAGGTGTTGATTTTGCTGTAATGAATAACAGACTTTCTGGTTCAATTGAATACTACGAAAGAACAACAAACGATTTGTTAAATGATGCTCAACAATCTGCTGGAACAAACTTTACAAATCGAATTAAAGCTAATGTTGGTACAATGAAAAACAGTGGTGTTGAGTTATCTTTAAACTATAGTGTAGTTAAAAAGAGAGACATTACTTGGGATATTGCATATAATGTTACATACAATAAAAACGAAATTACCAATTTAACTATTGCTCCAGATCCTAGCTTTAAAGGAAATGAATATGGTGGAATTGCTGGGGGAACAGGAGGAACAGTTTTAGTAAATTCAGTTGGGTATGCTCGTGGTTCATTCTATATGTATAAACAAGTGTACGACGAAAAAACAAACAAACCACTAGAAAATGTTTTTGAAGATATTAATAGAGATGGTGTAATTAACTCCAATGATTTATATCAATATAAACAAGTAGATCCAAGAGTTTTTATGGGTTTTAGTTCAAATGCAACTTATAAAAAATGGAGTGCAGGAATAGTAATGAGAGCTAATTTAGATAACTACTTGTACAATAACGTAAGAAGCTCTCGTGGTGTAAGATCAGAAGTTTTACCAGGAAAAAAATTCTTGGGTAATGCTTCAACCGAGGTTTTAGAAACCAATTTTAAAGGCGGTAACGAGAAAATGTTTATAAGCGATTATTGGGTAGAAAATGCCTCTTTCTTAAGATGTGATAACATTAATGTTGGCTACAATTTTGGAAAAATATTGAATAATACTGCCGACTTAAGAGTTACTGCTAACGTATCAAACGTATTTATTATTACAAAGTACAAAGGACTTGATCCAGAAATTTCTGGTGGTATTGACAATAATATTTACAAAAGACCAAGAATATTTTCTTTGGGCTTAAACTTATCTTTCTAAATCTTGAAAATTATTTAAAATGAAAAATAATATATTAAAAACAGTAAGCCTTGCACTTGCTTTTCCTATTGCAATGCTTTCTTGTACAAAAAAATTAGATTTAATACCAACCAATGCAACCACAAGTGCTGATGTTTATGCAGCTGCAGAAGGATATAAACAATCTATTGCAAAAGTGTACAGCACATTTGCAGTTACTGGTGGTGGTGGTGCAGGTTCTAGCGATATAGCTGGTATTGATGCAGGAACTTCGGACTTTTGGAGACTTTTTTGGAAAGCACAAGAATTAAGCACAGATGAAGCTGTTGTAGCTTGGGGCGATCCTGGTATTCAAGATTTCCATTTAATGAACTGGGGTTCTTCTAATATTTTGCTCACAGGGCTTTATTACAGAAGTTTATTCCAAATTACTTTAGCAAACGATTTTATTAGACAATCTACTGATGCAAAATTGGCAGAAAGAGGTATATCAGGAACCGAAGCTGAAAATATTAGAAAATATGCTTCTGAAGCAAGATTTTTAAGAGCATATCAATATTGGGTTTTAATGGATTTGTTTGGAAATCCACCATTTACAACAGATGCTGATGTTGTAGGAGCCTCATTACCAAAACAAATTGGCAAAACAGCTCTTTTCAACTACATAGAATCTGAATTAAAAACAATTGAGCCATTAGTATCACCTGCAAGAACAAACGAATATGGAAGGGTTGATAGAGCTGCTGTGCAAGCTTTATTAGCTAGACTATACCTAAATGCAGTAACATATACAGGAACAGCAAGAAATGCAGATGCAGTATCTTACTCAAAGAAAGTAATTGATGCTGGCTATTCATTAATTAATGATTACTCACACTTAATGTTGGCAGACAATCATACTAATACTAGTGAAAATATTTTTACCATAAATTATGATGGAAAAAATACTCAAACCTATGGTGGAACTACATTTATGACCCACGCATCAGTTGGAGGCTCTATGTCTGCAAGTGATTATGGAATCAATGGTGGCTGGTTTGGTATCAGAACAACTTCAAGCATTATCAATTTATATGTTGATTTAACTTTCAATTCAGATAAAAGAGCAATGTTTTATAGAAATGGACAAAATTTAGAAATAAATAATTTATCAACATTTACAGATGGTTATGCAGTTACTAAATTTAAAAATGTTTCTAAAACAAGTATTGCTGGTTCCGACCCAACTTTTTGCGACATTGATATGCCTATTTTTAGATTGGCAGAAATGTATTTGATATATGGAGAAGCTACTGCTCGTGGTGGTGGTGGTGATGCTGCTTTAGCATTATCGTATGTAAATAAATTAAGAGAAAGAGCGTATGGAAATACATCTGGTAATGTTACTTCAACTGAAGCCAACAATAAAGATTTTTATTTAGAAGAAAGAGCAAGAGAGTTGTTTTGGGAAGGATTTAGAAGAACAGACTTAATTCGATATGGTAAATTTACTACTAGCGATTATTTATGGCCTTGGAAAGGTGGTGCAAAAACTGGTGCAGCTGTTGCTAATTTTAGAAATATCTACCCAATTCCTGATAAAGATTTAGCAGCAAATCCTTTCTTGAAACAAAACACAGGGTACTAATTTATTAACACAAAAAGTCAAATAAAATGAAATATTTATCTAAAATTTTCTTTCTTATAATCATTACTGCAACAATGTTTACTAGTTGTAAGAAAGATGAAAATCAAGTTTATTACACAGGAGGTACTGAACCTGTATTAAAGTCTAGCGTAGCAGCAAACACAAGTTTAACATTAACTGAAGCCGATAAAGATTTAGTTGCAATGAAACTTTGGTGGACTAATCCTAATTATAAATTTACAACAGGGGTAAGCTCTCAAGACGTAACCTATACTATTGAAATAGACACTACTGGGTCTAATTTTTCTAGCCCAAATAAAAAAGAAGTTTCATTAACAGCAGATTTAATGAAAGAGATTACTGTTGGAGATTTAAACAGATATTTAGTGGCAGATATGAAACTAAAAGCTGGTGAAAATCACCCAGTTGAGATTAGATTAAAATCTAGTTTAAATGGTTCGGCTGCATTGTATTCAAATGTTTTTAAATATACTATCAAGCCATATTTAGTAGTAAAAGTTGCACTTCCATCTAGTGGAGATTTATTTATAATAGGAGGAGCTACACCTGGAGGTTGGCCTAATCCTGTTCCAGAGCCAAGTCAGAAATTTACAAAAGTTAGTTCTGCTGTTTATGAAATAACAATTACACTTACTGGTGGCGAATCTTATTTACTGCTGCCTGTAAATGGTAGCTGGAGTGATAAATATGGTGGCGTTGGGACTTCTAATAATTCAAACAATGTTGATGGAGATGACTTTAAAAGAGGTGGAAGCGATTTAAAAGCTCCGCCAGTAACTGGCAACTATAAAATTACAGTAGATTTTCAGGAAGGAAAGTTCAAACTTGTAAAACTATAGTTAAAACATTAACATTTTTAAAATAATAAACTAATAATATGAAATATTTATCTCGAATAATTGTTTGTTTAACAATTGCAATCACTTTTATGGTGTCTTGTAAAAAAGAAGCAGCACTGCCCTTTTATAATACAGGAAATGCACCAGTATTAAGTGGGTCTAAAGCCACTATTGCTGCTGCACCAGCCGATTCAAGTGCAACCGTTGTTACAGTTTCTTGGACAGATCCAATGTATGCTACAAATGCTAGTACCGTTAAGTATTTGCTAGAAATAGATTCAACAGGAAGAAATTTTGCTAAAGCAGTAAGTTTCACTGTAACAGGTACAACATCAAAATCATTTACTGGTAAAGAGTTAAATGATATTTTGTTAGGATTTGGATTCAATTTTAATGTTGCTTATGGTATTGATTTACGTATTACATCATCTTATGCCAATAACAACGACACTAAAGTATCTAATACATTAAAATTAACTGCAACAGCATATAAAGTGCCACCAAAAATTGCTTTACCAACTAGTAACCGTTTATTTATTGTGGGCGGTGCATCTACATTTGGATGGTCAAATTCTTCAACAATAAATCCTGCTGAGGAGTTTGCAAGATTAGATGAAACAACTTGGGCTGGTGTATTTTATTTTGCTGGTGGTGACGAATATTTAATTCTACCAGTGAAAGGAGATTGGAGCCATAAATTTTCATTGCAAAATAAATATTTATCAGGCGTAAGTGCTGGCGGCGATTTTGGATTTGATTTAAATGATAATTTCCCAGCACCATCAACAGGTGGTTGGTACAAGATAACAATGGATTTTCAACGTGGAAAGTTTACTGTTGAGCCATTTACTGGACCACAATTACCAACAGATTTATTTATGGTGGGTGATGCAACACCAGCACAATGGAACAACCCCGCAACAGGTTCAAGTGTTCAACAACTTACAAGAATGAATTCTTGTGTTTGGGAAATGCCTACAATAAATATTACTGGCGGAAAAGAATATTTAGTATTACCAGTAGCAGGAAGTTGGGCCAATAAATATTCTGTTGCAGATAAAACTGTAGTAGGATTGTCAGCAGGTGGAACTTTCGGATACAATTTAAACGATAATTTTCCTGGTCCAGCTGTAGGAGGAGATTATAAAATTGAATTGAATTTCGCTACAGCTAAATTCAAAACAACTAAGTTGTAATTAATAAACTAGATTAAAATAGAAGAGGCTGTCTTAAATGGGCAGCCTCTTTTTTATTAACCTTGCAAATTTCATTTGCTATATTTTTACAGCCATCAATTTTACATTATGCTTTATTCAATGACAGGCTATGGACGTGCAGAACAAACCATTGGCGATAGAATTTTTTTAATAGAAATCAAATCATTAAACGGAAAACAATTTGATTTGAGAATGATGACACCAACCATTCTTAAACCCTATGAAATTGAAATAAGAAATATTATTAATGAAGGATTAGAACGAGGAAGTGTAGAGTGCCTATTTAACATAAAGTACAATGGTGCAACAAAGCCTGTAACGGTTAATACAGAGCTTTTAAAAGCATATTATAATAGCATTAAAGAAGTAGCAACAGAACTAAATGCAGATGATAGTAATTTGTTATCAGCTATTTTACGTTTGCCTGATGTGGTTACAAATTCTACCGATAATTTGAACGAAAATGAATGGAAGCAATTTGAAACGTTATTAAAAACTGCCATAGAAAACTTAAACATTCATAGAAGAAATGAAGGGGCTGCTTTAGAAACAGAATTGCTTAAAAGAGTTGATAATATTGAGTTTCACGAAGAAGCTGTTAAAGTGTTAGAACCGTTGCGTAGAGAAAAAATAAAAGAAGGCTTGATAAAATTGCTGAATGAAAATGTTGGCAAAGAAAACTATGATACCAACCGTTTGGAGCAAGAATTAATTTATTATATTGAAAAAATTGATATCACTGAAGAGCAAGTAAGACTAAAAAATCATATCTCATATTTTAAAGACATTTTAAAAGGAAAAGAGATAAGCAAAGGCAAAAAACTATCTTTTATTTTGCAAGAATTTGGAAGAGAAATCAACACCACAGGTTCTAAAGCCAACAATGCAGAAATACAAAAATTGGTAGTTTTAATGAAAGATGAACTTGAAAAAATGAAGGAGCAGATATTAAATGTATTATAAAATAGTTTTTAAACTATCAGCAAATATTTCACTGAATTTTGCAGCACCAATAGCATTCAAATGTTGAACGTTATAAAAATATTGTTTATCGACCATTGATTCGCTAAAATCCCAAAAAACAACTTTATTGTCGCAAGCAATTTGCTTTAGTGTTTTTCTAAACTCAGTTAAGTCAACTATTTTTTGCCCTTTAGGCATATAAATTGGTGGAATAGTAATCACCACTTTTTTGCCATTAACAACCAATTGCTCTATAGTTTTTTTGTAAATATTTAACACATTTGAATCAATTAAAATAGGTATTGGCTTTGCATATTTCCAAATACTATCCTGATCAGCCTCCCATTTTCTGTTAACAGCAATTTGCCCTAATAAAGTATCAACAGGTTTCTTTTTTTGAAGGGAACTTTTCCAGCCTACAACACTTTGCAAATAATAATCTGGACTTACAGCTATGTATTTGTAAAATGGAATATACCTTGATTTAAAAGCTAAATCTGGCTGAATATCGTGAAGGCTTTTATAAATATTTTCATTAGATATATATGGCATAAAACGTCCTATATCTGTAATAGCGTCCATTTTTTCCAGTGAAAAAATAACCTCTGCCATTACTACAATCTCAACATTATTTTTCTGGTCGTTTATTTCATTAATCAGTCCTTTATATTGCATAAACCTAGTGCCAGATAAGGAAAAATTATATGCACTTTTATTTAATTTAGATTGTAGCACCCTGCAATTGAAACCCATTTCACCCACAGAGGAACTAAACACAGCAATTTGTGGCAAACTATCTTTTTTGCATATTTTATTTAATTTACCAAAGTATTTTGTGTTATTTTTTTTAAGTCCAGAAGTAAAAAAAGTATCAATACAAAATAGAATTAATAAAAGAATACCGATAAATTTTAAAATGCCATACAACTGTTTTTGCATAAACTAAAATTGAAAATAGATGAATTGTCTAGTGTCAAAAACACCTAAAAAAATAATGCTTAAAATAGCTACATAGTAAACGCCCCATTTAATATAAGCAGGAAAGTTGTGGAATTTTTTTACTTTGTTTGAAGCAATAAAATGTTCCAAGTAAAAGAAAACAGGAACTAATAATAAAGTGTAAACAAAACTAAAAAAAGGTAAGCCTAAAAAAGTCCCAGGCAAACCATGAATATCATTACTTGTATATAAAAGTGTATATCCTTTTGTAAAATGAAATATCTCTGCAATCATTTTATTGGCTGCATAAATGTTATCTGCCCTAAAATATATCCATCCTACACAAACACATAAAAAGGTAATTAAAATAGAAAATGTAGAAGGAATTTTTAAACTAAATCTATCAATAAACATTAGCAAAAAAATAAGCAAAGCGTGAAAAAGCCCCCAAGCAATAAACGTATAATTAGCACCGTGCCAAAAGCCACTCAATAAAAATACAATGGCAATGTTTCTAATATATTTCGTTTTACTAGCCTTACTACCACCTAATGGAATGTACACATAATCTCTAAACCAACTTGAAAGAGATATGTGCCAACGCTTCCAAAATTCAGTAATGTTTTTTGATAAATAGGGATGTTTAAAATTAGTCATTAATTTAAAATCAATGATTCGTGCTATGCCAATAGCTATATAACTATAGCCAGCAAAGTCGCAATATATTTGAATTGCAAAGAAAACAGTAGCTATAAAAACAGCCAAGCCGTGCCATTGCGTGTAAGAATTATAAACAGTATCAACAGGAATGGCAAGCCTATCTGCGATAACAGATTTTAAAAAAAGTCCCCAAAGAATAAGCCTTAATCCACTAAAAAAATTATCAAAAGAAAAATGCTTTTTTTCGTGAAATTGGTGCAGCATATTTTGTGGTCGTTCAATAGGCCCAGCAACTAATTGAGGGAAAAACAATACATATAAAGCATAAATGCCATAAGATTTTTCAGGTTTCTGTTTGCCTTTATAAACTTCAATTACATAGCTAATTGCTTGAAATGTGTGAAATGATAAACCTATTGGAAGAATAATATCAAGATGGTTGAGCCTTGTTTTTACAAATGGTAAAACATTAGTTAAAGTATTGACATTATCAATAAAAAAATTGAAATATTTAAAAAAAAACAAGATGCCTAAATTGCCAGCAAGGCTAATGAGCAAGTACTTTTTTTTATGTTCTTGAGGTGCTTTTTCTATTTGAATGGCAGCAAAAAAATCTATTGTAATAACTGCAAACAATACCAATATGTAAGCAGGAATAAGATAGATATAAAACACACAGCTAGAAACTAGAAGCAATTTCCAACGATGTTTATGTGGCAATAAAAAGAAAAGAGGAACAACAATTAGTGCAAATACCAAAAATGCAAACGAATTAAAAAGCATAAAGGGTTATTAGAAAATTGAGGTAAATGTATTGATAATTGCTTTATGCTTCTTGTTACTCTAATTATTCTTAATTAATTATTATAGTTAAATGGAGTTAGATCTGAATTAGGGTCTATATAAAAAAGGGTTAAAAAATCTCAAATCTTTTAACCCTTCTGTAATTAAAAACAATAGCTGTTTGCTTCAATCATTTTAGCAGCAATTCTTCTTCTACTTTCCTTTGTGTTAAAAGGCTCTACTTTGGTAAAACGTTTTAAACCAATGTGCATCATTCTTAATTCATCACCTTCTGCAAAACTGTTTAAGGCATCTTTACCAGCTTTGTTAATTCTATCTGCTGCATCGTAAATAAAGGTTTGCATAATATCTTGACTAATGGCAGTTTGTGGTGCATTATTTTGGCTAAGTTTTATTACTCGCAATAAAGCACTTTCGCAATGGAAGGTTTCAATGGCCATATCTGCAATATTCATCAACACTTCTTGTTCCTTTTCAAGTTGCATCATTAATTTTTGCACAGCAGCACCTGCCACCATTAATATTGCTTTTTTAAAATTGGCAATGTATTTAAGCTCTTTTGCGAAAGGCGTTTCATCATCACTACCAAAATCAGGAATGCTCATTAATTCTTTTTGAACATTCATTGCTGGTGTCATTAAATCAAGCTTGCCTTTCATAGCACGTTTTAGCATCATATCTACTGTAAGCAATCTGTTAATTTCATTGGTACCTTCAAATATTCTGTTAATACGACTGTCTCTGTATGATTTTGCAACAACATACTCTTCACTAAAACCATTGCCGCCGTGTATTTGCACAGCTTCGTCAACAACATAATCCAACACTTCACTACCAAAAACTTTTAGCATTGCACATTCAATGGCATATTCTTCAGCAGCACCAAGTAAAGAATGGGCAAAGGTTTCGCCTGTTTGCAATATTTCTTGTTCCTTTTCTTCAATCCATTTTGCAGTGCGATATAAAGCAGTTTCACCCACCCAAATTTTAATTGCCATTTCTGCAAGCTTGTGTCTGATAGCACCAAACTTTGCAATGGGTAATTTAAATTGTTCTCGTGTATTAGCATAGTTAATAGCATTACTAACTACTTTTTTACTACCACCTAAAACAGCAGCACATAATTTTAAACGACCAATATTTAAGATGTTAAAAGCAATAAGATGCCCCTTGCCAATTTCACCCAAAACGTTTTCTACCGGAACTTTACAATCTTGAAAATATAGCTGCACTGTTGATGAACCTTTGATGCCCATTTTGTGTTCTTCTGGCCCTTGTGTAAATCCTTCAAAACCACGTTCAACAATGAATCCTGTAAATTGAGTTCCATCTATTTTTGCAAACACAGTAAACACATCTGCAAAGCCACCATTTGTAATCCAGCATTTTTGTCCATTTAATAAATAGTGCTTTCCATCTGCACTTAATGTGGCTGTTGTTTTTGCACTCAAAGCATCACTGCCACTGTTAGGTTCTGTTAAACCATAAGCTCCTTTAAACTCACCACTACCTAATTTGGGGATATACTTTTTCTTTTGCTCTTCAGTTCCAAAATATAAAATGGGTAAACTGCCAATGCCTGTGTGAGCAGCAATGGCTACGCTAAAACTATGACCAGCACCCAACCCTTCATTTACTAAAGTTGATGTTATGAAGTCTTTGCCAAGTCCGCCATATTCCTCAGGAAAAGATGTTGCCAATAAACCCTGTTCACCAGCTTTATCCATTAAGCTTTGCATTAAACCAGGTTCTTGTTTGTCAAGTGCATCCACAACAGGTTCTACTTCTGTTGTAATAAACTGATGACACATATCCATTATCATCTTTTGCTCTTCATTGAAATCCTCTGGTGTAAAGGTTTCTAAAGCATTACTTTCTTTGATTATCCATTCACCACCTTTTATTGAATTTGACATAATTTGATTATTTATTTTTTTAAATTAATTTTTTTCTTGTTTTGACTTTTAAATTTTGCCTTTAACCAGTCAAATTATCATACACTTTTTGCAATACATTTTTTACAGTTTCAATATCACTTTTGTTAATGCCAACAAGGGCTTCATCCATTGTTTCATTAGCTATATTAATTGAAATATCCTGCAGTTGTTTTGCTTTGTCTGTAAGATGGATATGATTTTTTCTTTTATCAATGGCACTGTTAGTTCTTTCTACTAACCCCATTTTTTCAAGGTTATGAATAAGCCTTGTGATGCTTGGTTTGTCTCGATAAGTCTTGTCGCAAAGTTGTTGTTGTGTTAACTCATCTTCTTTCCATAAATGGTATAAAATACTCCATTGTTCAATGGTAATTTCCAAACCCGATGCACGAAAGTTTTTTTGCAATCTCCTATTAATGGCATTTACAGCCATTGCGTTAATAACACTATAAAGTTCGCCACGCTTGAATTGATTGTTCGCCATAATAGTTGTTTATGCAACTATTCAAAGATGAGTTGAGTTTTTGATATGGCAAAAAAGAATTTGTAATTTTTTACAAGCGTTCTCTTCATTCATAAAACTCCTTTTACTTTGACAAAAATATTTTGTTATGCCAATTAGAATGGTTGATGATCCCAACGATAATTATAGCAACGAAAATGAAAACACTGGTGGCAATGGTGGAAATAGTGGTGGTGGTGGAAATGGATTGTTTCAGTTTTTACCAATGATTATTGGGTTGCTGATTCGCAAACCAATATTACTTTTAGTGGTTGCCGTTATTGGTGCATTAATGTATTTTAAAACAGGCTGCAATAGTGCTGCAGGCAATTTAGCACAATTGGCAACTGGTGGTGTTTTAGATCCTCAACAATATAAAAAAGCCGAGGTTTATGAAGCATTAGATGAAAGTAAAAACGATTTACCCGAGCAGGTTTCGTTGTTGAAATTTGCACCAGATAGAAAAAATCAGGGGCAGCAGGGAAGTTGTGTTGCCTGGAGTAGTGCCTATGGGGCAAGAACAATTTTGCAAGCAGCTTCAACAGGTGAAAGTCCTAACAGCACTGCATTTAGTCCAGCTTTTATGTATAACCAAATTGGACTGGAAGGCTGCCAAGGCAGTTATATTATTCGTGCAATGGAAAATATGACACAAGTGGGTGCTGTACCTTTTAATGAGTTTCCTTACGATGAGAGCGATTGTAGCAAACAACCAAATGGCACTTTGCTAAACGAAGCACAGCAATATAAAATGCTTGGTTTTACAAGATTGAGTGGCGATGAAAGCACTAGTAAAATCGATGTTCACGCTATTAAAGAACACCTTGCTAAAGATGTACCTGTCGTCATAGGAATGATGGTTGGTGGTAGTTTTATGCAATCAATGATGGGGCAAGATGTTTGGCATCCCACTTATGAAGATTATAATATGTTGGGTTTTGGAGGACACGCTATGTGTGTAATTGGTTATGATGATAGAAAAGAAGGAGGATCTTTTCAAATAATGAATAGTTGGGGTAGTGAATGGGGAAATAATGGTGTTGGTTGGGTTTTGTATAAAGATTTTAAACATTTTGCCAAAGAAGCTTATGGCTTAAATCCATTGCCCAAAAAAGGAGCTGCCGTAGCACAAAATTTATCTTGCGAAATAGGGTTGGTAAATGAACAAAAGCAATACATCAACTTACAAAAAACAAATGGCAATATTTTTGAAACAGTTACACCTATTGCTAAAATGAGCAAGTTTAAAATTGAAGTAAAAAACAACAATCCTTGCTATATATATGTTTTGGGGCAAGAGACTGATGGCAGTAGTTATGTATTGTTTCCTTATCCAACCAAAGCCAACCCACAAAAAACAATGTTCTCACCCTATTGTGGAATTACTGGTTACAGATTATTTCCTAGAGGGAAAAGTTTACAAGCAGATGAAGTGGGCAATAAAGATTATATGGCAATTATTACCAGCACTGAAGCTTTAGATATTTTTGCTATTAACAATGCTGTGAATCAAAATAAAGTTGTTGGATTTATCAATGGTGTTAATAAAGCTATTAATGCAGATAGTTATAATAGTGATGATAATGTTGTTTCATATAGTGCTAATAGTGGTAGATTAGGCTTTTCAAGCCCGTACAATAAAAGAAC
The DNA here is from genome assembly GCA_049241265.1 of Chitinophagaceae bacterium. Lineage (GTDB taxonomy): Bacteria > Bacteroidota > Bacteroidia > Chitinophagales > Chitinophagaceae > CAIVPM01. Next base: position 10,059 of record JBMLRA010000308.1, on the reverse strand, counting down.
TGTAGCTGTGATTGTTGCAATTGATAAGCAATAAAAGTTAGTTGTGCTGTTTTATATATTTCCAATTTCTGGGTTTGCCTTCTGCCATCCATTCAATTGCCTTATCAAGTCGCTTTTCTTTGGTGGCTTGGGTTTTGGCTTCATTTATCCAATCAAGATATTCACGTTTATTGCTTGGGCTAAAGGCATTAAATGTTTCAAGGGCTTTTTTATTTGTTTTGATTGTAGCAATAATATCATCAGGAATAATAAGCTCTTTTACTGTAATTGGTTTTGCTTTCACCACTTTAATTCCATCATCATTCAGTTTCATTGCTTCTTTTATATAGCCAATAATTGTTTTATCTGATGGCAAATCTTTTAAAGAAGTGATACGTCCAAGATGCCCCATTGAATCTTCGGTTTTTGCATTTTGCATTAGCGTTGGGTCGCTCATTAAAGATGCTTTCCAAAAGCCAAATGTGCAATGGTTTTTAAATGCAGCAAAGCCACACATTAAACCCTTATATTCAAAACTTGGCATTCCCCATTTTATGTTTTCCTCAACAGTTGGGCAAGCCTGATGCACTAGTTTTCGTAAATGCTGAATGATTGGCTGTGCAAATGGTTGAGCGTTTTGAATGTATTTATCTACTAAAGGATTTGTTGGCATTTGTTAGTTTTATTTCTCTTTCAAAAATATTAACAAAATATTATATCCCGTACTCCCTCTTTCATTTATTGATTTTATACATTGTGCTTTTAAATACTTTTTATGAGAAAATTATTGCATCTAATTGTTTTAGTGTTTGTAGTTACTGCCTCATTTTCACAAACAAAAAACAATGATTCTACCCAAAAAGCCATCTTGCAATTTCATTTAACCAACAGTGCTAAAAAGCCTTTGGACAAAGAAGAAATCATTGTTTCGTCTGCCAACAAAAAGAAAACATATAGAGTAATTACAAACGAATTGGGTAATGGTTCTACAATTGTTGATCCTGGTTATTTATACATTATTCAACTTAAAACTATTGGCGATACCACTACCTATGGCAAAATAGAAATTGATGCTTTAGGGCCTAATGAATTTTATAAAGATCCCTTTTCACTTGATATGATATATGAACCTGCAAAGTCATATACATTTCATCATTTGGAGTTTGATGTGGCAAAAGCTACAGTTAAAAAAGAATCGTTTAAAGAGCTTGATCAGTTAGTAGAATTTATGCAACGCAAAACCGCTGCAACCATAGAAATTAATGGCCACACAGATAATGTGGGTAAGGAGGATGATAATAAAAAACTGTCGCAACAAAGAGCAGATGCAGTTAAAAATTATTTAATACAAAAAGGAATTGCTGCTACCAGAATGAAAACTTTTGGGCTTGGTGCCTCATTGCCAATTGCTGATAATGCCACAGATGAAGGAAGACAAAAGAATAGAAGAACGGAGTTGAAAATTTTATAAATTATTTTTATTATTGTGTAATAAAACGACACATCATTTAACAAACAAACAAAAACTTTTATGCGTAATAATCATGAAATTGACTACAGAATTTATGGAGAAGAAATGCAATATGTTGAGGTAGAACTTGACCCCAACGAAACAGCAGTTGCCGAGCCAGGTGCATTTATGATGATGGATGATGGCATTCAAATGGAAACATTATTTGGCGATGGTAGCCAACAACAAAACAATAGCATTTTAAACAAACTATTCAATGCTGGTAAAAGAATGTTGGTGGGTGAAAACCTTTTTATGACAGCCTTTACCAATGTGGGTAGTGGTAAAAAACACGTCAGTTTTGCATCGCCTTATCCAGGTAAAATTGTAGTGCTGGACTTACAGCAGTTGGGTGGTAAAGTTATTTGCCAAAAAGATGCTTTTTTATGTGCAGCCAAAGGAGTTGCCATTGGCATTGAATTTCAAAGAAAATTAGGTACAGGATTATTTGGTGGCGAAGGTTTTATTATGGAAAAACTTGAAGGTGATGGTATGGCTTTTTTACACGCTAGTGGTTATGTACAAGAAAGAACATTGCATCCTGGTGAAATGTTAAAGGTTGATACTGGTTGTATTGTTGGTTTTCAGGCTAGTGTCGATTACGATATTCAATTTGTAGGAGGAATTAAGAATACCATTTTTGGTGGTGAAGGTTTGTTTTTTGCAACACTTCGTGGTCCAGGAAAAGTTTGGATTCAAAGTCTGCCAGTGAGCCGTTTAGCTGCAAGAATTTTAAGTTATGGAACTTATAAACGCCGTGAAGAAGGAAGCGTTTTAGGTGGATTAGGTAATATGCTTGATGGTGATGGCTGGTAGAATATTTTAGCTTCATTGCGAGAAAAGAATCAATCTCAAAAAATAAAGCAGATTGCTTTATTAAGTAATAATCTATTCTCGCAATGACGTTCATTTTACTTCATCCAGGCTTTTTAATACAATGTCACAAATGGTTTTGAGTTCATTTTCTGTTGTGCAAAGTGGCGGAGCTATTCTAATAGAATTACTAGCAAATAAAAACCAATCTGTAATTAATCCATTGCTTACACATTGATGAGCAACTTTTTGTGTGGTTTCAAAATCTGCTAATTCAATGGCTGCCCACAATCCAGCAATATTTACATTTTTTATTGATGGATGTTGAAGCAAATCTTTCAACATTTTTTCTTTGAATTTTACTTCTTCAATCCAATTACTTTCAAGCAAAACTTCCATTGCTGTTTTACCTGCTGCACAACTCACTGGATGTCCTCCAAAGGTTGTAATATGCCCCAAAACAGGGTTGTAAGTTAGCGTATCCATCAATTTTTTATCTGCAATAAAAGCACCTAAAGGCATTCCACCACCCAAAGCCTTACCTAAAAGCAATACATCTGGCACAACATTAAACTGCTCAAATGCCCAAAGACTGCCAGTTCTTCCAAAGCCTGTTTGTATTTCATCAAATATCATTAATGCACAATGATTATTGCATTTTTCTCTTATTTGTTGTAGCCATTCTTTGGTGGGTTTAATAACACCAGCTTCGGCTTGTACAGGCTCTAAAATTACACAAGCAGTAGTGCTGTCAATGGCATCAATAGCGTCTTCACTTCCATAATCAAAATGATGTACATCGGGCAATAAAGGGCGAAAAGTATTTCTCCAATATTCATCACCCATTAAGCTTAAAGCACCTTGTGTACTGCCATGATAAGATTTATTAAAGCAAATTGTTTTACTTTTATTGGTAATACGTTTTGCCAATTTCATTGCACCTTCTACAGCTTCTGCACCACTATTTGTGAAGTAAACACAATTTAATGTTGGGTGTAGATTATCCGTTAAAAGTTTAGCATAGGCAACTTGTGGCTGCTCAATAAACTCTCCATAAACAATTAGGTGCATATACTGTGCTGCTTGTTCTTGCACAGCCTGTACAACTTTAGGATGGCTATGACCAATATTTGCTACACTAAAACCAGAAATGCCATCAATATATTTTTTGCCATCAACATCATAAATGTAAATACCTTCTGCTTTGGTGGTTTCTAAACCAATTGGAGCGGGAGATGTTTGTGCTATGTGTTGAAGAAAGTTTTGCCTGATGTTCATTTTAAAAAATTATTAATGTTGCTTATTGAGTGCAAAGTTTAATTGCTTTGGATGTAATCAAAAAAAAACACCCAATTGTTAAAGGGTGTTTTTCAATATTATATCACAGCTAAATTATCCAGGCATTCTAGAAATATACTTTTCTACTTCTTTTATTTGATCAACAGTTTGTTTTGCTGTTGGCTTACAAGCTTTTGCTTTTCTAAAAAAATCTTTCGCTGCTCTAAATTCTCGTTTATTCATAAAAATTTGGCACATACTTAAATAAGCAATTGCTTCACTTTCTTTGTCTGAAATACCTAGTCTTATAGCAGCTCTAATATAAGTTTCCCCTTGTTTAAAATCTCCTTTTTGCAAACTCATCATTCCAAGTTGCAACTTATTGGCACCTTCTGCTTCTGGCATTGGTGAACCCAATGCACTACTCATTTTCAAGTGTTTTTCAGCACCATCAAAATCTTGTTTCATCATTGCCAAATTGCCTTTTAATGTGTAGTAGGTAGAACGTACTGGTTTGTATAATAAATTAGGGAATTTAATACTTGCCAATATTTTCTCTACTTCTTCAATATTTCCTTGTTCCATTGGCTCTTGTACTAAACGCAATGGGCCAATAAAAAAATGACTAAACAATGCAATTACACCAATAAAATACAATATAAATGCTGGCCAAAACCCTGCTTTTATGGTTACCAAAACCGCCAAGCCAATTGCCAATAAACCCAAAGCAAAACGATAACGAATTAAAGTATTATAAAACTTCATTTTTAAAATTTAGGTCGCAAAAATAGGCTTTGAGCAATGAAGTAAGTAAGATTATTTTGTTGAGATTTACATTGCTTCATAACTTCGTTTTAAAGGCAATTTTTACGCTGTTTAACTAAAGAAAAATGAGAAAAATACATTTGTTTATATTATTAATTAGCTTCTTCTCTGCCGCTTGCACACAACCAATACAGACTTCAAATGAAACCAAAAAAGATTTTTTGGCAAAAAGTGTTGGCAAGCTTCCAGCATTACTCTATGGCTTGGGTGATGATAGGCTTGGTGGTGCAAAAATGGGTTATATCGATACTGGAATTTTGTTTAAAGTAGTTGATACTAGTGTTACCCTTTGGAGAGTGCAATTGTCAAAATATAGAAGTGCTTATGTTGATAAAGTTTATTTGAAGGCAGATACAGGATTGAAGCAAAAGCCTTACTACTTAACAGAGAAAATGAGGGTTTTTGGAACAGATACTGGCTACGATATTACTACAATAAATATGGATGAAAAGCTGCCCTATCGTAGTTGGATGCAAACTGAACCAGCTGCCATTCAAATTGAAATATTTGGCGTGCAAAGCAATACTAACTGGATAACACAATTACCATCTACACTTAAAGAAATAAAAAATGTTTATTACCGCCAAAGTGAGGAAGATGTAATGCTTGTTACTATTGAATTAAAGCAATCAACTCATTGGGGGTATTCGATTTACTATGAAAAAAATCAATTAGTTATTAAAGTAAAACAACAACCCAAAAAACTAGATATCAAGAATATAAAAATCGCTATTGATGCTGGCCACGGTGGCACAAATACTGGAGCCGAGGGAAACACAACTCATATTTTAGAAAAGAACACTACATTACTCTTTGCAAAACAATTACAGAAATATTTAAAAGCCAAAGGTGTAGCTACAGTTTTTATGACAAGAGAAAATGATACTACATTAGAAATGAAAGATAGAATTTTGACTTTGCAACAACAAAATCCAGATTTGATGATTAGTATACATCTAAACTCAAATGCTGATAAAACAGTAAAAGGTTGTGGCACATTTTACAGACATATTGGCTTTAAAACTGTCAGTGAAACTATATTAAAAAGAATGCAGGAAATTGGTTTAGCAGAATATGGTAATGTTGGCAGTTTTAATTTTGGATTAAGTGGTCCAACAGATTTTATTAACTGCTTATTAGAAGTTGGTTTTTTAAGCAATATTGATGATGAAAGAAAACTTGCTAACCCTAAATTTCACACACAAACGGCAATACAGGTTTATAAAGGGATTGTTGATTGGTTAAAGTTGATAAAGTAGTTAAAAAAGTTGGGCTCGATAGAAATCGAGCCCTCAACCAAAACTAACTGCTTATGAGAAAAATAAATATTTAGAATATTTATTATAGAGACTAAATGTCAAAATACTTGCCAAACTCTTGAAACAAAATGTTAAAACTATTTAGCATTAACATTTCTATATACGGTGAACATTAGAAAAAAGATTCCGTAATTATATAGACGCAAAGTTTTATTTTTTGTTGCTTTAAGTTATTTAATATTTTGTTAAAATACTTGTTAAAGACTTTAGTGATATATGATAGTTTAATATTCGTTCGTTAAAGAAATGCAAAATAAAATGTTAATCAACCAGAAATTTATTCATTAACTCTTTAGTTGGTACCATACATTCATTTTGTTTTCCAAACCAAGAATATCTATTTTTTGCAACGATATCATAAACCAAATCTCTAATAAATTTAGGCACAATAATAAACACGTACAACAGCTGCCAAATACCACCAATCTCTTTGCTTAAATTCAATGCTGCTGTAGATTTTATTAGAACCCTGTTTTGTTTAATGAAAACAAATGAGCTTAAATTATTAGTACAAAAATTATTCGATAAAAGTATTTTTCTACCTGCCTCAGATTGTAATGAAGCAAACTTTATTTTATTGTTTTTATCGCGTTTTATAACAAATAATACAAGCTTATTACACAAGTTGCAAACACCATCAAATAGTAATATGTTGTTTGTTTTATCCATTTGTTGTATCGCAAAATTAAATTCTTAAAACTCAATAAAATTTCAGTATTTCTTATTTCGCAAAATGTTTTTTAACTGGTTTTTTAGCATCAATCTTTTAAACGAGAAACAGCAAACGAAAAACCGTTCCTTATCTTTGCCAAATGCATTACTTATCGGCAGAGAAACTTACTAAAGCGTATGGCATTACGCCACTTTTCAATAACATTACATTTCATATTTCACAAGGAGATAAAATTGCTTTAATTGCTAGAAATGGAACAGGAAAATCTACCTTGTTAAAAATACTTTCAGGGAAAGAAACACCAGATGAAGGCAAAATTTGGATTAGCAAAGACATTACTGTTGCAATGTTTGAGCAAGATCCAATTTTGGAAGAAGACAAGAATATTTTAGATAACGTTTTACACGCAAAACATCCTGCTGTTAAAGCCATTGCACAATACGAATTGGCTGTAGAAAGCAACGATACCAATGCTTTGCAAGATGCTTTAATGTTAATGGAAGAGCTGCAAGCTTGGGATTTTGAAGCTAAAGTGAAACAAATTTTAGGCAAGCTGAATGTACACAATTTGCAACAGCAGGTAAACACATTAAGTGGTGGACAAAGAAAACGAGTTGCACTTGCCCGAACATTGATAGATATTGGATTTGAGCAAAATCATACTTTACTAATAATGGATGAACCTACCAATCATTTAGATGTAGAAATGATTGAGTGGCTTGAAAACTATTTGCTTAGTGAAAATGTCACTTTGTTAATGGTAACACACGACAGGTATTTTTTAGATGCTGTGTGTAGTGAAATTTGGGAGCTTGAAAGGGAGAATATGTATGTGTATAAAGGCGATTATGAAAACTACTTAAACAAGAAAGCAGCACGTATAGAAAACGAACAAGCCAATATTGACAAAGCAAAAAGCGAATTTAGAAAAGAGTTGGAGTGGATGCGTAAACAGCCTAAAGCAAGAACTACAAAATCGAAAAGCAGACAGGATAATTTTTATGATATAAAAGAAAAAGCATCGCAAAAAATTGAAGATAACCAGCTACAGCTACAAGTAAAAATGAGCAGGATTGGAGGTAAGGTAATTGAGTTGAAAAAAGTATATAAAAGCTATGGTGAAAAGGAAATAATGAAAGGCTTTGATTATACTTTTAATAAAGGTGAAAGGCTTGGTATTGTTGGGAAAAATGGTGTTGGTAAATCTACTTTTTTAAATATAATTCAGCAAATTGAGCAACCTGATAGTGGTAAAATAAATATTGGAGATACCATTGTTATTGGCAATTTTTCGCAGCAAGGATTAGTGATAAAAGAAAATGTAAGAGTAATAGAATATGTAAAAAATATAGCCGAAAATTTTCCTTTGGCAAATGGTGGAAGTATTAGTGCTGCACAGTTTTTAGAGTTGTTTTTATTCACCCCTGAAAAACAATATACTTACTTAAACTCGCTGAGTGGAGGAGAGAAAAAAAGATTGCAATTACTTTCAATACTTTTTAAAAATCCTAATTTTTTAATACTTGATGAGCCTACTAACGACTTAGATTTACCTACGCTTGCAGTGCTAGAGAACTTTTTACAAGATTATCCAGGCTGTGTGGTAATAGTGAGCCACGATAGGTATTTTATGGATAAATTAGTTGATCATTTATTGGTTTTTGAAGGAGATGGTGTAATTAAAGATTATCCAGGAAACTACACACAATATAGAATTGTACAAGATGAAGAAGCTGCTAAAAATAAGGTTGCAAAACAACAAGCCACTGCAGTAGTAGTTCAAGAGCAAAAACAAAACAAAAAAGTTTCTTTTAAAGACAAACACGAATTTGAACAACTTGAAAAAGAAATGCCTAAACTGGAGAATGAAAAAAAAGAAATAGAGTATAGGCTATCTATGGAAAATTTAAGTTTTGATGAAATAAATAAATTGAGTTTACGCATTGGCGAAATCTCTCAATTACTTGAAGAGAAAGAAATGCGTTGGTTGGAGTTGAGTGAAATATTGGCTTAAGTCTACGCTATTTCCCAAACCTCTTTACCTCTTAATAATTTATCTAAATCGCCTTTGCCTTTGCTTGTAATAACTTCTTCAATCTGCATTGCCATTACATCTTCATAACAAGCTCTTTGTGTTTGATAAAACACACCAAAAGGGCGTGGTAAATGGTTGGCTACTTGTGGGCTATCAAACATACGCACTAATATTTGTGCTTTGTAAAAATCAGTTTCATCGTGAATCCATAAGTCATCAATGGTTGCATCATTGCCTATTTCTACAACTACAGGCTTAAACCCATCTAATTTAATTCCTTTGTTTTGGCTAGCACCAAATATCAATGGCTTACCTTGTTCTAAAAATAATGCTTCATCTGCTTTGCTACTTTTTTCAGTAAACACTTCAAAAGCACCATCGTTAAAAATATTACAGTTTTGATATATTTCTACAAAGCTAGAACCCTTGTGAGCATTGGCTCTTATTAAAATTTGTTGCAAATGTTTTACATCTCTGTCCATACTACGTGCAATAAAAGTTGCATCTGCACCCATTGCTAAAGCTAATGGATTAAATGGATGATCGATGCTACCATAAGGTGTGCTTTTGGTAATTTTATGTTCTTCAGATGTTGGTGAATACTGCCCTTTTGTTAAGCCATAAATTTGGTTATTAAAAATTAACAAATTCACATCAAAATTTCTGCGTAATAAATGAATGGTATGGTTGCCACCAATGCTCATACTATCTCCATCACCACTCACAATCCACACACTTAATTCGGGACGAGATGCTTTTAATCCACTTGCAATAGCTGTAGCTCTACCGTGAATACTGTGCATTCCATAAGTGTTCATATAATAAGGAAAACGGCTGCTACAACCTATTCCAGATATCATTACAATATTTTCTTTTGCAATACCAAGTGTAGGCATTACTTTTTGTACTTGTGCAAGAATGCTATAATCTCCACAACCAGGGCACCAACGAACTTCTTGGTCTGTGGCAAAATCTTTGGCTGTTAATGTGGGTGCAATTGTTGTAGTACTCATACGACTAAATTTAAAATAAAGGTAATGTTTGTGCGATTATAAACAATGTTTTAAACGCAAACGATTTATTAAGTAACAACATTATTCTATAATTAACTTTTCATTTAAAAAATCTCCTTTTAAAGTTAAAACTTTTATAATATAAACCCCTTTAATGAATTGTTTGCAGTTTACAATTAACTGTTTATGGCTATTTTCATTCTGAGCTTGTCGAAGAATTACTTGCCCTAAATAATTAGTAATTAATATTTGTTTAATACCATCCTTACATTCAATATTCACTATATCTTTTGCAGGGTTAGGATAAACGAAAGCCTTGTTTGTAGTTTGGGGTTTTATTGTTATTTGTTGTGTTGTTGAATATTTTTTTCTGCCATCATTGTCTATGCTTTGAATTCTGTAGTAAATGGTGAATGGTAAATGGTTAGTGGTTAATGGGTTGGTAAAACTGTATTCATTATAAGTTATATTATTTGCTTTAACTGTGCCTATATTTATAAAGTCTTTCCCATTAACTGAACGCTGAATATTAAAGTAGCTAACATTTATTTCATTGGCGGTTTGCCAAATATTCTCAACAGATTGCTTCGTGCCTCGCAATGACGATTCATTCG
>JBMLRA010000307.1:0-1358 GCA_049241265.1 Chitinophagaceae bacterium | reverse complement strand
ATTAACGTAGGTATTAGTGTAAGTCGTGTGGGTGGTAATGCACAAATTAAATCAATGAAAAAAGTGGCAGGTACACTTAAACTTGATCAGGCTTTATACCGAGAATTGGAAGCATTTTCTAAGTTTGGTGGTGATCTTGATGCTGCAACTAAAAATGTAATTGATAAAGGAGCAAGAAACGTAGAAATTTTGAAACAAGCTCAATACACCCCATTTAGTGTAGAAAAACAAGTAGCTATTATTTACTTGGGTACTCAAGGATTATTGAAAGAAGTTGCAGTTAAAAATGTAAAAGCTTTTGAAGAACATTTTTTAACTGAAATGACTAACAAACACGCAGATATTTTAGCTGAATTTAAAGCTGGAAAATTGGAAGATGCAAGCCTTGCTAAAATGGTTGAAATGGCTAAAGGATTGATGAATCAATACAAGTAATATCTAATATTTTAGATTTAATATTAAACAGCCTCAAGATTTTTCTTGAGGCTGTTTTGTTAAACAAATACACTCACTTTTGATTATGTTGTTATTAATAAATTCATTTTATTGTGAAGCTTATCACATTACACATAATTTTACAAGTCTTTTAAGCAATGCAAAGTTGTAATTTACAATATTGCTGCTTAAGAATACACTCGGTAAATGCAGAAGATTTTTATAATACTACTTATTGTTTTAGGGCACTCAATTGTATCACATTCACAAACTGCTACTTTTATTACTATAAGTAGTGGGGGGCAATTTGATAGGGTTACTATTGGTGCAAGTGGTTGTACTTCTACTACACTTAATTTGTGTGGAAATTTTACAGGAAGCCCACTCTCCATTGCACTTGATGGCAACATTTTATATGTTGTAGATAATAAAGGTTTTTTATACAAAAATATTTTAACCAACACTGGTACTGTTGGAAATTGTACCAAGCTGGGGCAATACATAAGCAAAAGCACAGCTATTTATGGTTTAACTGTTGGTAATGGTGGAATGGTATATGCTGCAAGTGGTAGCAATATTGAATTTTATGACCCTATTAACAATGCTTTTGGAATAGTTGGTACACTACCCAATAATTGGAAAATTGGAGGCGATTTGCTTTTTTATAAAGGCGTTTTATACGAAGCTGTTACTGTTGCAAGTGGTGGTAATGCCCTTGTTCAAGTTGATTTAGTAAATGTAAGTAATAGCATTTTATATATGAATTTTAATGCGGGCACAAATGTTTTTGGATTTGCAAGTGTTACTGTGCCGTGTAGCAATAATGCAGCTTATGCTTTAAGTACAGTAGGAAGCAGTACAGATATTTATGCTGTAGATATGATTAATAAAACACAGGCTAATACTGCCACTTGCACATTGCC